>CAMVDK010000004.1 GCA_947166165.1 uncultured Porphyromonadaceae bacterium | reverse complement strand
TTTTTGGCGGTTTTTCAGCCTATTTCATATAGTGCCTGAAATTGCGGTTTCTTTATTGAACGGATAATTTTTGGTGGTTGCAGATTTGATTTGAATTGGAGAAATTGGCATTCACATTCGGTCGGTTTGGCCATGGCGGGTCATGGCCAAACCGTCGGCGGATTTGACGCGGTTATGCGCCGATTAGATGCGGCCAAGTGGCCACGCCAAGGCGAGGCCCTACCATCGGCGGGTTTGCTTCGGTCATCCGGCAATGAGGTCATGGCCCTACTGCCGGCGGATTTGACGCGGTTATGCGCCGATTAGATGCGGCCAAGTGGCCACGCCAAGGCGAGGCCCTACCATCGGCGGGTTTGCTTCGTTCATCCGGCCATGTCAGGCCATGGCCCTATTGCTGGCGGATTTGCGGATTGTTTTGCGGCCGTGGCTCGGGCGTGAAAGCAAAACCTTGTGTTCTTATAATCCCCACCAAAGCAAAGGCTTATGTTCGTATGTCTAAAAAAACGGCGGTCTAAAAAAGCGGTCTAAAAAGCCGTCCTTTTGTTCTTATAGTCTAAAAAACTTCGTTTTTCGTTTTGCAGTTCGGGCGGTTTGGCGTAACTTTGCACCTTGGTTTCGGGTTGAAACCTGCTAAAGTAATGATAATGGACAAGTTAAGTTATGCTTTGGGCCTGAGTATGGGTCAGAATTTCAAGGGTTCGGGCATTCAGGATTTGAATGTCGACGATTTTGCCGCTGCACTGCGCGTGGTGTATGGCCAGGGTGGCGAGCAGCTGATGACCTACGACGAGGCCAAGCAGGTGGTCACCTCGTTCTTCACTGAGTTGGAGAAAGGTGCTGCCGACATGAACGAGAAGGTTGGCCGCGATTTTTTGACTCAGAATGCCAAGCAGGAAGGCATCCATGTGACTGCCAGCGGCTTGCAGTATCAGATTGTGAAGGAAGGCACCGGCCGCAAGCCGGGTCCGAACGATGTGGTGACGGTGCATTACACCGGTCGTCTGGTCGACGGCACGGTGTTTGACAGCTCGGTGGAGCGTGGCGAGCCGGCCACCTTTGCCGTGGGCCAGGTGATTCCCGGCTGGGTGGAAGGGCTGCAGCTCATGAGCGAAGGCTCGGCGTGGCGCCTGTTCATCCCCAGCGAGCTGGCCTACGGCCCCCACGGCACCGGCCCCATCCAGCCCAACAGCACGCTCATCTTCGACGTGCAGCTCATCAAAGTGGGCAAATGAGCGTTCTGTAATGCACAATGCACAATGCACAATTGGCAATGCACAATTCACAATGCATAATGCATAATGCGCAATTCACAATTCACAGTGCATTGCTTGCATCTTGAATCTTAAATTAATAAAATCATAACAATTTTAACACGAGAAATGAAAAAGTTTTTTGCAATCGCAATGGCTGCTGTGCTGGCTCTGTCGGCCATCAGCTGCAATGAGAAGGGCAGCGCTGCTTCGGGTGGCGCAAAAGCCGACTCGCTGACCACCACTTTCGGCTCGTTTGTGGGCAACGTGATGAAGTTCCAGTCGTCGAACGACAGTACTTTCGACAAGGCCGCATTCATCAAGGGCTTTGAGAAAATCATTACTAGCGACACATCGCGCTACTACATGGGTGGCATGCAGGTGGCCATGCAGGTGCTTGGCGACATCGCCAACCTGGAGCAGCAGGGCGTGAAGTTCGACCGCAACAAATTCCTTGCTGAGTTCAAGAAGGCGATGAACAGCACCGACAGCATCGACCAGATGAAGCTGCAAGAGATGCAGGCCACCTATCAGCGCCTGATTCAGGCGGCAGTGAGCGAGGCTAAGGAGAAAGACCCGAAGGCCATCGAGAACAAGAAGGCCGGCGAGGCTTTCGTCAACAAGAAGGCCAAAGAGGCCGGCTACACGAAGCATAAAAGCGGCATCGTGTACAAGGTGCTGGCCGAGGGCACTGGCAAGAACTTCACCGACGCTGACGAGGTCATGGTCAAGTATGTGGGCAAGCACATCGACGGCAAGGAGTTCGACCGCAGCGACGAGCCCGTGCCCTTCCGCATGCAGGGTGTGATTCCCGGTTTCTCGGAGATGCTGAAGTTGATGAAGCCCGGCATGAAGGTGGAGGTCATCATCCCCGGTGAGCTGGCCTACGGCACCAACGGTGCTGGCGACATCGGCCCCAACGAGACGCTGGTGTTCGAGATGGAGACCGTGGGTTTGAAGCCCGCTTCCGATAAGAAGCCCGCCGCCGCTCCCATCACGGTGAAGCCCGCCGCCAAGTGAGCCGCCACTCCACCAACTCAACAAAAAAGATTCCCCTCGCAACACGATGCTGCGAGGGGAATCTTTTTTGCCGCTCAGCGTGCGGCAGCGCCGCGGGTCAGCGGAGCAGGATGTTGAGCAGGCGGTTCACGTCGCCGATGTCGGTGTGCCCGTCGCCATTGGCGTCGGCGGTGGGATACTGCTGCGGGTCGGTGAGCTCGAGGATGATGTTGATCAGGATGTTGACATCGTTGATGTCGATGATGCCGTCGGCGTTGATGTCCTCGGGCCGAGCTACCGTCCAGGGGTTGCTCATCGCGCTCTCGCCTTGGTCGAAGACGGTCTTGACGGTGTAGGTGGCGCGTCCGATTTGTCTGAGGTCGGCGTCGGTGTAGTGGCTCTCGGTGGTGGAGCCGATTTTCACGCCGTTGCGGAAGACGTCGTAGGCCGCGAATTGCCACTGCGGCACCGTGAGGTCGTTGAACCGCAGGTCGTCGACGAACAAGGCAAACGACTGCATTCCGCCGGGCGACACACATCGGATGGCAAAATGAGTGGCGCCGTTAGGCACGACGAACACATACTCGGTCCACACCGCCGGCACGGTGATGAGCCGTGCTCCGGCCAGGGGCGTGAAGTCGATGGGGTCGGTGCCGCCGGTGGAGTAGAGCACGCTCATCTGCTCCACTTGGTCGTCCTGGTCGGTGAAGGCCTTGGCGAAGAAGGAGATGATGTGCGACTTCCCGTTGAGCGTAGGCGAGATGAGCCAGTCGTCGTTGGGTCCGCTGGCGGCGCTCATGGCCATGAACATCTTGTGGCCGGAGTGCGGCCGTCCTTCGTCCCACACGTCGATGCCGAGCGCGTGTGCGTTGCACACCTGCCAGGCCTTGGGGTCGCTCTGGTGGGGATAGTCGAGGTTGTTGTTGATGTAATAGGTGGCTTGGTGGTCGAGGTCGACCATGGTCCATTCGCCCACGCTGTCGATGGCCCAGTCGGTGTAGGTCTCCACGCTGTCGGCCACGGCGCCACGCGCGCTGTGGCGGGTCCATTGCAGGTCGACCTCGTCGCCGGTGAGCGTGCCGGTGAGTCCGCTGGCCGACGGGGCCGCCGGCTCGGCCACCCTGATGCGAATCGAGGCGCTGTCGTTGAGGGCGTTCTCGTCGCCGTTGCAGGCAACGGTGACCGTCATGTCGGTCATGCCGGGCGTGCCGAAACTGTGGTTGATGTATGTGGTCTTCGACGTTCCGGGAGCTACGGTGTAGCCCGTCAGTGAGGCCGAGTAGCCCTGCGAATCGCGGATTTTGACCTCATATCCCTGCACGTTTTGCGTGCCGAGGTTGGACACGGTGATGGCAAAACGCCCCGATTCGTTGACAATGACCGTTCTTGGCCCGTCGATGTCGACGGCCAGGTCGGTGGCGGCCTGGTTGCCGATGGCGATGTTGTCGATGTAGATGTCGTGGCCCTGGGTGGGCAGCCCATCGGTGGTGCCTACGAAGGCGATGCGCAGGTTCTCGCATCCAGCCGCTTGCGGCAGGTTGACGGTGTGGCGCGCCCATCCCGTGGTGCCGTCGTCGCGCATCCACTTGGCCCCGTCGACCCGCACGAAGTCGACCCCGTTGACGGAGTACTCGAGTTCGAGGCTTTCCTGTGTGGTGGCTCCGTCGATGTGGCTGTGGTACATGTAGAAGGCCACTTGCGGGTTGCTGAGGTTCTTGGCCGAGATTTTGGGAGAGGTGAGCCAGGCGTGAATGCCGGAGCTCTCGCCGCGCGAGTGGAACACGGCCATGCCGTAGTCGCCGTTCTGGTCGTTGGCCACCGGGAAGGAGCCGCTGTTTTCGAGTGTCCAGCCCTGGTTCATGGTCTGGTCGCTCTGCGCCACCCAGGGATAGTAGTTCATGCCGTGCTCGGTGCTTGACCTGAACGTCTCGGTGATGGGTGCCTCGTAGGGCGTTCCGAAGACGACGGCGTTGCTCAGGGCGTAGGCTCCGCGTGTGTCGCCGCAGTAGGGGAAGACCACATAGTCGATGAGCGTCTGCTCGGTGATGGCCTGTGTCGATGCATCGGTGTAGGTGGTGGCCGTCTGGCGGTCGGCCAGCATGGTGTAGTTGTCGTAGCGCCAGACTTGGTAGGTGAGGTTGGACGCGTCGAAGTATCCGCCGTTTCGTCCGGAGGTGGGCGCCTGCCAGGTGAGCACGGCCTGCCCGTCGTGGTCTTCGAGCCGCAGTCCGCCGGGTGCGCCGGGTGCGTCGACACCGACGAATGCCGATGCCGAGGCCTCGAGGCTCTGGCCGGCACCGTTGGCGGCCACCACGCGGTAGGTGTAGACGGCGGCCTCGGTCATGCCGTTGTCCTGCCATTGGAGCGTGGCTCCGGGCACGGGGTTGGCGAAGGTGTGCACGGGCGCGTCGCTGCCGTTGCGGTAGACGTTCACTGCTGCGAGGCTGGTCAAGGGCTCACCGCTGTCGGTGGTGGTGGGGGCGGTGCAGCATATGGTGGCGTTCATCGCGCCCAGGGCGCCAGCGGTCACCGTGAGGTCGGCCACGGGTGCGGGCACCTGGTCGTCCATCGTTTCGATGCTGACGTTGGTGATTTGCAGCTGCCACATCTGTGCGGCGCTGTAGCACAGGAATCCCAGGTGGTAGACGCCGTCGTGGTCGACGGTGAAGGTGGTGGTGAGGGTCTGTCCGCCGGTGTCGGCCCAGGAGGGGTGGTCGTCGAGCGTGAGGGTCATCGCGGCGGCGTTGGGCGCGGTGCCGAGGGCCACGCGGAAGTTCTCGACGTAGGTCTTTGAGCGCGTCTTGGCCCAGTAGGAGAGTTTGTACTGCTTTCCTGCCTCGAGGGCGATGCGCGGCGAAATCAGCCAGTCGTTGGCCGGCAGGTTGGTGTTGCCATAGTCGTAGAAGGCGTAGTGCCCTTCGCTGTGGTACTGCCAGGTGGGGCCGCCGTTGAGGTCGTCGATGGTCCAGAGGTCAAACCGACCCTGCGAGGCAAACGGCTCGAAGAATGGCACGGTGAACCCGTTGCCAAACACGTAGCTGTTGCTCCGTGCTGCGTCGCTGCACCCGATGTCGGTGACGGCGGTCACGGTGTAGAACACGCTCTGGTCTTCGCCCGTGAGCGTGCGGTCGGTGAAGGTGGTTTCGACCACACCGCTGGCCACGGTGACTTGGTCGGGATAGCGGACGATGGTGTAGGTGACACCCTTGGTGTCGTATTCGCCGCCGTTCAGCCCGAGCGGGGCGGGCTGCCAGGTGAGCAGCGCGGCGCCGTCGCGCTCGGTGAGCACCACGTCGACGGGTGTGCCGGGCAGGTCCTCGCCGGCGTAGAACTCGTAGGAGGCCATGGCTCCGCGGTTGTCGTTGTCGGCGGTGGTGATGATGGCGGTGTGGCGGCCTTCGGGGAAGGTCATGTCCACCTCGACGCGCTGGCCGGGAGCGATGTGCTCGATGATGGTGTCGCTGCCGGCAATGGTGACAATGGCGCTGATGGTGCCGGTGAGGGGCGTGAGGTCGATGGCCGTTGTGGGGGCGGTGAAGGCCAGCGTGCCGGTCAGCGCTCCGCGGTCGGTGAAGGTGACGCCGATGTCGGTGACGGCTGCCGGCGCCGAGGTGGGAACTGTCGACGACGCGAAGGTCAATCCGGCAAAGGATTCGTGGTCGGTGAATTCGCGCACAAGGGTGAGCTCGGCGTTGGACGTGTTCACCTCGTAGAGTCCGGTGAAGGGGCTGTACCATGAACCGCAGGTGGCTGCCCAGTAGAGCTTGCCGGTCGACTCATCGAAAGCCATCGAATTACGGTCGATGGGGATCATGCCGGTGTGGCCCACCACGAATTGGTTGCCGGTGGATTTGTCGATGCGCACGAGGTCGCCCATGTAGGTGATGCCATAGAGCTCGCCTTGCTGGTTGCAGGCGATGGCGTAGACAGGAGTGCCGACGGCGATGTCGTAGGACTCGCCCGTAGCCACGTCGAAGGTGCAGAACCGGTTGTAATCGTTGGTGTAGTCGTAGTAGAAGTATCCGTACACCTTGCCCGTTGTGGGGTCGTAGGCCAGGTCGGTGGCCACGTTTGCCGGGTCGATTTCCTCGCTGCCGGTGAGATACCATGTGCTGGTCGAGCAACTAGCGTAGCGGGTGTTTTCGCCCTCGAAGTTGGCCATGATGACATAGAAGGTGTTGCCCACCTTCACGGCAGCGCGCGTGTCGAACCAGTCGATGCCGTTGCGCAGCAAGGTGAGGTCGCGGTCGCTGCGCAGGGGCATGGCGTACACGCCGGCAGCCGCTTCGACCTTGGCCTGGGTGTCGCCTTCGGCCCAGTCGTCGCTGTAGACGAGCACGGCGTTGAACGTGGTGTTGCTGCCGGGCACGCGCATGGCGGGCGCCAGCAGGCGGCCGTCGGCCCCGGCGCGGCTGTTGATGGCTGCCAGGGGGCCTATGCCGAGCGGGCGTTGCAGCGGGGTCTTCAAGGCGGTGCGGTAGCCCGTGCGGCCGGGCGACGGCGCTCCCTTCATTTGCAGGGTGCGCCCGGCGGTGGCAGGCAGGCTGGCGAGCAGTGCTGCGGCCACCAGGAGGATGTGGTGAAGTAGGTGATTCATTGCTTGGTGGTTGATGTTGATTCGTGTGGATGTGTCAGTGAGAATGGCTTGTCGGCGTCGGCAAGTCCGCGCTGCTTGTTGGGCGTGGCGCTCATCTCGAATTCAATTACGCAGCCGGTCGTCAGCTGGTCGTGCGTCAGGTAGAGGTGCGGCCAGGGCTTGCCGTTGAGCCGCACGCGCTTCACATAGCGGTTGCGCTGGCTCAGCCGCGGTGCGTCGACCACGATGTGCCGTCCGCTGAGCAGGGCCACGTCGGCGTGCCGCACCATGGGGGCGCCGAGCACATACTGGTCGGTGCCGGGACACACGGGGTAGAAGCCGAGCGTGGTGAAGACGTACCAGGCCGACATCTGGCCGCAGTCGTCGTTGCCACTCAGCCCGTCGATGGCGTTGCGGTACATACGGTCCACTATTTCGCTGAGCCGCTCTTGCGTGCGCCAGGGCTGGGTGGTCCAGGCGTAGAGGTATGGCACGTGGTGGCTGGGTTCGTTGCCGTGCACGTAGCCGCCCACCAGGCAGGCCGTGGTGATGTCTTCGTTGTCGGCATAGTAGCGCTCGGGCAGATGCATGGCGAAGAGCGAGTCGAGGCGTTGCCTGAAGCGCTGCTCGCCGCCCATCGCGGCCATGAGTCCGAACACGTCGTGCGGCACGTGGAAGGTGAAGTTCCACGAGTTGCCCTCGATGAAGCCTTCGCCGTAGGTCTGCAGCGGGTCCATGTCGGCCTTGAAGCGGCCGTCGGCATAGCGCGGGGTGGCGAAGCCGGTGCGCGGGTCGATTACGTTGCGGTAGTTGAGCGCGCGTCGGCCGAATTCGCTCGCCAGGGTCTCGTCGCCGAGCCGCCGCGCGGCCATGGCCACGGCAAAGTCGTCGTAGGCATACTCCAGCGTGTTGGAAGCCGCTGTGGCGTCGGTGTCGAAGGGCGCGAAGCCCTGGTGCATATAGGTCTCCAGCCCGGGGAAGCGCGTCCAGGTGGCCGTGCTGCGCAGCGCGTCGAGCACGGCCTCAGAGTCGAGCCGCGCGCCCTTGACCACGGCGTCGGCCACCACGCTCACGGCGTGGTAGCCCGTCATGCACCAGCCCTCGTTGCCCATCAGGCTCCACACGGGCAGCACGTGGCTCGCGCTCTGGCGCTGGTGGGCGAGCATCGACTGCACCATGTGGGCATTGCGCTCGGGACGCAGCAGACCCAGCAGCGGGTGCAGGGCGCGGTAGGTGTCCCAGAGCGAGAACACGGTGTGGTTGACAAATCCCTCGCCCGTGTGCACGGCCCCGTCCACGCCCCGGTAGCTGCCGTCCACGTCGCAGTACACCGACGGGTTGATCATCGTGTGGTAGAGCGAGGTGTAGAACATCGTCTTCACGTCGTCGGAGCCATCGACGGCTATCGACCCCAGCTCGCGCTGCCAGGCCAGGCGCGCCTGTGCGCTCACCTGATCGAACGAGCGTCCAGCGGCCTCGGCGCGCAGGTTCTGCAGCGCGCCCTGCGCCGACACGGCCGACAGGGCCACTTTCACCGTGAGCGGCTCGGCGCTGGCGGTGCCGAAGTCGAAATAGGCCACCACACTGCGGCCGCCTATGTCGGGAAAGTTGTGGTAGGGGTCGAGTTTGCGCCAGAATCCCCTGTAGGCCTCGGGACGGCGGTCGTGGTAGCCGTAGCTGGCCACCGGGCGCGAGAAGGTGATGGCGAAGTAGGTGTAGTTGCAGCGCGCCCATCCCTGGGTGATGCGGTAGCCGGTGAGCAGGGTGTCGTTCTCCACGCGCAGGCTGCACCACAGCGTCTTGCCCTCGTAGTTGTAGATGCCGTGGGTCAGGTCCACCACCAGTCGCTGCGCTTGGGCGTGCTGCGGAAAGGTGTAGCGGTGCACGCCGGTGCGCTCGGTGGCAGTGAGCTGCACCCTGACGCCGTCGGCCAGCGTCACCTCGTAGTATCCCGGCCAGGCGCGCTCGGTGGAGTGGCTGTAGCGCTGGCGGTAGCCGCTGTCGGGGTTGTCGCGCGTGCCGGGGTTGAGCAGCAGGGGGCCGGTCTGCGGCATGAGCAGGATGTCGCCCAGGTCGCTGTGCCCCGTGCCGCTCAGGTGGGTGTGGCTGAAGCCCACAATCGTCGGGTCGTCGTAGCGGTAGCCGCCGCAGTAGGCATACACCTCGGGCTGGTACTTGCCGTCCACGTTGTGGGGGATGGTGTCGGTGTCGGGGCTGAGCTGCACGGCCCCGAAGGGCACGCAGGCTCCGGGAAAGGTGTGCCCCATGCCGGCTGTGCCGATAAAGGTGTTCACATAGTCCACCGCATCGCGCTGCCCGTTGCCGCCGGCGGCCTGCATGGCGAGCGTGGCGACCGCTGCAGCCGCCAGCACTGTGAGTAGTCGTGGCGTGTTCATCGTCGGGACATGGGTCAATCGGCGGTTTCGACTTTCAGGCTGTGGATGACCAGGTCGCCGGCCTGGATGGCGTGCAGGCCCAGCACGCGTGTGCCGGCCTGGCCGGCGATGGTGACCACGTTGCGCTGCATGGCCACGGCATCGGTGTCGTAGCCCAGCGTGAGGTTGATGAGCAGGTTCACGTCTTCGACATCGACGCGCCCGTCGCCGCTCAGGTCGGCGGTGGCACCGGCGGTGGCGGTGGTGTGGCCGAGCAGCTCGTTGATGAGCGCGTTCACGTCCTCGATGTCGGACTTGCCGTCGGCGTTCAGGTCGCCGGCCACGATGCCCATGGCGGTGGTGAGGGTGGCCACAGGGGTCATCTGGGTGTGGTCGATGGCGGGCGCGATGGCGAGTTGCCAGCTGACGTCGTGACCCGAGCCGGTCGACGAGGTGATGGTGACGCGCACGCTCTTGCCCTGGGGCAGTTCGAGGCGCGGACTCATGGCCCAGTCGTCGGCCTCGCGGTTGTTGAACCCGTAGTAGAGATTGCTGCCGTTGACGGCCCAGGTGTATGGCTCGGTCCAGGTGCCGAACTCGTCGGTGTAGGTCTGGCTGTCGCCGTTGGCGTTGACGATGGTCCACTCGTCGGGGTCGGCGAAGTTGGCCGTGAAGGGCAGGTCGAGTCCGCCGCCCACCCAGTCGAGGGTGACGGTGGGGGCGGGCTTGTCGCTCTTGCCGGCGGCGGTGTAGACCTCCACGCTGTAGGTGTAAGGCCCCACGGCTGGCACGGTGTCGGTGTAGGAGGCCGTCAGGCCGGGCGTGAGGCCCTCGGTGAGCTGCGCCACGGGCTCGCCGTTGCGCACGATGGTCACGTGGTCGATGGCCGTGAGCGGCTCGCCGGGCACGTTGGTGGTGGAGGGGTTGGTCCATTGCAGCACCACGCAGCGCCCCTCGGCGGTGGCCGTCAGCTGGGTGGCCACGTCGGGCAGCACCAGGCTGCGCTCGAGGGCGATGCGCTTGATTTGCAGGTATCCCGCCTGCTCGCCGCTGATGTCGTGGATGGCGATGTGCCGCTTGCCGGCAGCGTCGACGTGGAACATCAGCTCGTCGGTGAAGGTGCCGTAGTCGGTCACGGCCACATCGGCCAGCTGCGCGAAGGCCGTGGCCGGCTCGGTGGCGCTGGAGGTGGTGCCGACAGCGAAGTGGGAGCCGTTGCCGAGGTAGCCCAGAGTGAGCTTGTAGTAGCCCGGCTCGAGATTGAAGGGTGGGGTGACGAGCCAGTCGTCGGCCGCGGTGTCGTTGTGGTCGAAGCGCACCTGGTAGCCTTGCGTCCAGCCGAAGGTGTTGCTGTCGGCGTTGGCGTCGACCACGGTGTAGAACTCAAGGAAGTGGCTCTGGTCGTCGAAGGTGCAGTCGTAGGGCAGAGGCTGGGCGTGGTCGCCCACCCAGGGCGTGAAGACGGTGGCTGGCTCACCCTCGGCGCATCCGCCGCTGCTCCAGGGCAGCACGCGGTAAGCGTAATAGCCTGGCTGCGGCACGGCATCGGTCACGGTCATCGGCTGCCCGACGGCGGCACCGGCGACGGTGGCCACCACGGCCCACTCGCCGGGACGGCGGGCGTAGCCGGTGCCAGTCACGGGGGCGCGCAGCACCTCGACGCGCGTCAGGGCATCGAGGGGGCCGCCGGCGTTGGTGGTGGAGGGGTTGGTCCACGTCAGCGTCACGTCGAGGCTCTCGCTGCCCACGGGCGTTGCGGCCAGGTCGGCCACCGGAGCGGGAACGATGGTGTTGCTCTCCACGTGGATGCTGTAGATGTTGTAGAGGTCGCCGTAGCCCTGCCTCGACTCGATGTCGGAGCTGCAGGCGTGCAGTGCCAGGTAGTAGGTGCCTGGCTCGCTGGCCTCGAAGGTGGCCTCGTAGGTCTGGCGCGAGCCGTAGTTGTTCTTGCTGGTGAAGGTGTCCACCACCCGGTCGAGGGCGGCGATGCTGCGTCCGCGGCCCACGAGCAGTTCGAGCCGCTCCTTCTGGTAGTAGCCGGCGAGCCACTCGAAGGTGACCTTGTAGGCCCCGGCATGCTCCACGCGCAGCGGCGGGGTGATGAGGTAGTCGTCCTCCACGCCGTCGAGGGCCGAGAAGCCGAAGTAGGGCGCGAAGCTGCTGGCGTTGTAGGTCCACTGCTTGGTCTGCGTGGAGTTGGGACCTTTAATGATGGTCCACAGGTCGCCCACAGCCTCGGCCGAGCTCAGGTCGCTGGTCCAGGGCAGTGCCTGCTCGGGCAGTGCGCCCACATAGCCGGTGGTGACGCGTGCCGGCAGGCCCACGGCGGGTCCGGCCACGGCGGCCACCTCGTAGGTGTGCACGCCGGCTGTCAGGCCGGTGGCTTGGCTGTCGTGCCAGCTGGTGGCGTCGGCGGCAAGGGTGGTGAGCAGCTGGCCGTCGCGGGTGATGCGCACGCCGGTGATGGTGCCGGCGGCCAGGGGCTGACCGTCGTCGGCGAGCGTGGGCAGCGTCCAGCTCAGGTCCACCGTCAGGGCGTCACCGGCTCCCAAGGCGGCGGTGAGGCCCGTGACGGCGGCGGGCGTCACCGCGTCGATGCCGATGGCGAAGCCGGTCAGATAGATGTAGCCCATATAGGCCGGGCTGGTGGCCTTGAAGGCAAAGTGGTAGTCGCCCTCGCCGCGGTTGGTGAAGGTGACCGTCTTCCGCTCGAAGGCGGCGGTGTTGGTGTAGGCCGACAGCGTGGCCAGCTCAACGGCATTGGCGAAGTTGGCGGCCTGGTTGCCGTCCGACATGAGCAGCTTCAGGTCCTCGGGGTCGGAGCTTGTCTTGATCCAGAACGTGATTTTGTAGTCTTGCCCCTCGTCGAGGTGGATGGCGGGCGTGATGAGCAGGTCGTTCTTGGCGTTGTTGCGGTCCCACTGCATGATGACGCCGTGGCTCGTGCCGGCCACGTCGTAGCCCCGGTTGGCGGGGTAGTTGTCGTTGACCCAGGTCTTGCCGTCGTTGTCAAGGTCAATCACCGTCCAGCCGTCGTCCAGACTAGTGGCTCCGCCTATCTCACTGCTGTAGGGCACGGTGGCAGCCTGCGCCCAGCAGCACAGCACCAGCACAGCGGCCCAGAGGATGTGGAAACGTTTTTTCATATTCAAGTAGGTGTAGGTTATGATTTGTAGTGATATATAAAGGTTTATCTCACAACGCATAAAGCACAGTGGCCGAAAAATGCGCTTACAAAGATAGTGCAACTTGCGCGCAATGCAAAGCGAATGGCAAAGTTTTTTTGAATCAGCATACTGGAAGGCGGCCTGCAGGCGCACTGAAAAAGCCGTGCTGCCCTCGCGGGTGGCACGGCTTTTAATAACCATTTCGCTTTATTTAGTTGTTCTTATTTGGTTTGCTTGGTGGTGGTGACGGTGCCGTCGGTATAGGTGGTGACGACGATGTTGATGCCGTCGAACGGCTCCGTGCCTACAAGACCTGTGGCGCTCACATAGCGGACGCTGGCCACCGGTGCGCTGCACTGGTCGATGTCGTCGATGGCGGTCACAATCTGGTCGGCTTCGGGCACCACGACGGCTTTCTTGACGTAGAGCAGGTGGGTGGTGCGGTCTTCGACGTAGAGCGTGGCCTCGTAGCTGATGTCGTGGCCTCCGGCGGCTGCGCGGCGCGGGGCACCGCTGCCCGTGGTGGGCTGAGCGTCGTCGATGACGAAGGTGTCCACGAGGCGCATCCTGGTGGGAGTGGCCTGCTGGTTGACGGCCTCCACGAAGAGGTTCTCGGCCAGGTCGACGTAGTTGGTGGCCCAGTCGCTGTTGTGGATGGTGGTGCCACCATATTTGTAGGCGAAGTCAATCACGTTGGCGTCGGTGAACTCGGTCTGGTCGTTGAGCAGGGTCTTGGTGCCGTCCACCACGCGCCACACGCGCATCAGGTAGGCCTTCTCGCCTTCGAGGTCCTCGACGAGCGAGGTGAGGTCGAGCTGAGCGTTGTAGTAGGTGATGCTGGTGTCTTGGATGGGGCACACACGCAGGCCGCCCTGCAGCTGGTCGACGTTGAAGTTGCTGGCGATGGCCATGGTGGTGCTGGCATCGGTGACGCGCTGCTTGAAGGTGCCGTAGGTGTTGCCGTTGTAGACGGTGCCGAGCACGGGCACGTATTCGTGCTGCTGCGGCGTGGCGATGTTCTCGTTGTCGTTCAGGCTGGCCACACCGTTGGAGCCGATGGCACTGCGGTCGAGGGGACGCTGCGCCTCTCCGCTCATGAAGGTGTTGGCGTTGTCGCGCATCACGGTCCAGTTGTCGACGCGGCCCGCGCGCTTGACGTCGAAGTTGGCGTTGACAAACTCTTCGTCGGGCATGAGCTCGCCGTTGGTGTCGTTGTCGACTTCGGCCTTGGTATACTTGGCGCGGCTCAGGTCGTAGTTCTTGGGCTCGAACACAGGCACTGCGCCCACGATGCTGTGGCTCTCGTTGTTGTTGTCCACGAGCTGGTAGGTGACACCGCTCTTCGACTCGGGCGACTCGGTGAGCAGCGACTCGCTGTAGAACATGTCGCTGATCACAAGGTTGTTGCTCGCATTCTGCACGTTGTAGGAATACCCATTTTCGAACACCCTCTGGTCGCGCTCGATGGCCTTGATGGCGGGGTCGTCCTTCGCCTCGATGGAGGCCGGCAGCGAGGTGACGTTGATGCTGATGGTGTTGTTGGCGGTGCTCACCTTGACGGTGGCCACGTCGGCCAGCGGCGTGGTGCCGGTGGCGTCGAAGCGCTTGAGCGTGAGGTCCAGCGTCTTGGTCTTCTCAGGAGCGCCGATGCTGATAAGCACGTCGTTGCGGTAGGCGTTGCGACGGTTGGCATAGTCGAAGCGGCTCCAGTAGTCGCTGTTGCCCACATACATCTCGGCGTCGTAGTTGCTCAGCTCGGCCTCGCCGATGATGTGCATCACGCAGCCGTTGTTGGTCTGCATATAGTTGAGGAAGGGGTAGTCGAGCGGGTATTGGTAGCTGCTGCCTTGGCCTGCCGAGTGCTGCGAAGCGAGCACCAGCGCGCCCTGGCAGTCGTACACCTTGTCCTTGAGGCGCCAGGTCTGGCCTTCGAGGCCGTTCTTCGTGAGCACTTCCTCGTCGGAGGCACGCCAGAAGTCGTAGTAGGTGTTCTGGTAGAGCGAGGTGTAGCCGTAGTCGATGCCGAGCTTGGTGTAGATGTTGTCGCGGGCCTGGTTGTTCTCGTCGGCAGGCATCTGTGCGGCATTGGTGGGCACTTGCAGAATCTGGTCGTTGGTGCGCATGATGTCGATCACGTTGCACAGCTCGGCCAGGCGCGGCTCCATCATGTAGTGGTCGTCGCCGTCGTGCTCCACGAAGTTGGCCATGGTGTAGGTGTTCAGCGTGGTGGAAGCCTCGCCCACCACTTCGGGGGTGCCCATCACCGACATGAACGGAGTGAGCCACAGCGTCCAGCCGTTGTTGCCGTCTTCGCCGGTGAACTCGCAGAATTTGCCGCGCACGTTGCGGAGCACCTTGCCCACATAGTTGGCGGGGTCGGTCACATACTGCTCGGGGTTGTCGAGCTGGAGCACGATCCAGTCGTACTGCGGCGTGGCAGGATTCGACCAGGGATAGATGTTGCCATTGGGGTCGGTGTACGAAGGCTTGTCGGTGACGACAGCGGCACGCGGCTCCACGCTGCGGCACACGAGGCAGTTGCGGCCTGCCACGTTGCGCACACCCACGGCCACGAGGTCGTCGTCGAAGGCGTGGTTCTGCTCGCGCACGTTATATTGGGTGCTGAGCAGCCCGTGCAGGGTGGTGCCTTCGCTATAGACCTTGGAGCCATTGGCGATGTAGAACACTTCGTTGCCGCCGTTGGTCTGCTTGCCAAGCGCGAAGGTGTTGCTGGCCGAATTCACCACGTAGAGGTGGTCGTTGTCGGAGCCGTTCCAGAGGCCCTCCATGTCGCGCACGTTTTGCTTGGTGGCGTTGGTGACATTCTCGAAGCCATAGCCGCCGGCACCCTGGGTCGGGTTGCCGAGCCAGATCTGGCGCAGGTTGTGGCCGTCGTTGACCGTGGCGCTCACGCTGGCACCCAAGGGGAACTGCAACTCGCCGTTCACGACCTTGACCTTATAGACATCGTTGACGGTCTGGCAAATGATCGTTATCGATGCTGTGCCATACTCTCCGGTGGTGGTCAGTGTGATTTCTTTGCTGATTTCTTGGCCGCTGCTTGCGCCATTGTCCCACAATTTGTAGTTGCAGTCGTTGCCGCTAATGTGCCGGAGATTGTCGTAGCGGTCTCTGTCGCCGTTGGGGTAATACTCTAAGTAGTACTCACCGGCTTTTATGTTTCTGATGTCGCTTGTTTGCGTTGCGTTGTTGCCATGGTCGGAGATGATGACACCGCCGTGCGCAACTTCGTTGGTCGGGAAGGAGTATTTATACCATGTAGTGCCGTCGATGGTGACGGGTGTCATTTCGTGCTGGTTGTTCCAATCGCCTCCATAATCAAAATAGTATAAGGTGGGGGTGATGTTGCTCCCCATCACTCTGACGTAGAATGTGGTTTTGTTGTATTGAAGCTTAGGCTCCAATCCACTATATGGGGCATAGTAGAAGAAATGGCTACCTTTGCCCAAGCCGTCGAATTGGCGTTTGTATTCTTGATTGCCGTCGAATGTGACCTGGATGTTGACATCCTCGGGCTCGTCGAAATGATACCAGTAGAAAGATTCCTTTTGATTGTCGTTGCCAATCACCGAGACAAGTTTCGCATCTCCGTCTGGCTGTATGCCTGGCCATGTGGTTGTGTATCCACCACCATTCCATGCGTGGACGTAAGGTTTGGGGTTTTGTGCATTCCAAGGAATCTGAGAGGGGTGGATGAAGATGTTGATGCCCTCGGTGGGCGGATCAACTTCGAAATAGTCGGATTCCTGCGGCTGCTGGTTGGGGTCCGGCAGCACAGGCAACTGGCTCGCAAGCTCGTTCCAGTTGAAGGTGTACTCGTAGGCCATGCCGGCTAGGGCGGTGGCGGTGACGAGTGCCATGCTAAGGATTAGTCTTTTGATCAACATAGTCAAAACGGTTATTGAGTTAAAGCTTTTTTGTTATTATCAATGGTTTTGGTGATTGCTGGTCGGCTGTCGAAGCCGTTTGCTGCCAACTATATACGGAATTGGAGGTCACTTTTTATCGGAATTGTGAATAAGTAATATATATAGGTGAAGTACCAATTTCCGTAGAAAAGTCGTGCAAAAGTAATATGAATATTCGCATAATGCAAGATTATGCTACCGAAAGTCCTAATATTTAGTATTTATAAACTTATATTTAAAGTATTAAACAATTCAACAAGCCCGCTGAACGAGGCACGGGCATGGCATATTCATGCGTGCAGTTGTGAGATATTAGTGAATATTTAAATAATTTAACAGACTGAATTCAAGGTGATTGTGCCTAGTGGAAAGGCGTAGGACGCTGGCGCACGGCCCGTTGCAAATGGCGGCGTGCTGGCCCCACGGCTTTCAGAGGCCCGAAAGGTGGATGCGTGCGGACAAGGAAAGCCGTGACGCGGCGCAGTGCGGCATCACGGCATATGGGGGTGTGTGAATGGCTTGTGGGGCGGGGGGTGTCAGCGGGTGAGGAACTTGCTGGCGATGTAGGCGTTGAAGGGTTCCTTGTAGAGGTCGCCGATGGGCAGCGAGGCGTCCTGGCCCATGACTACGTGGTTCTTGTTGACCTCGATGATTTTGCGCAGGTTGATGATGTAGGACCGGTGGATGCGCATGAATTTGTTGGACGGGAGCCGCTCTTCCATCTTCTTCATGCTCAGCAGCACGATGATGGGCCTGGCGATGGCGTCGCTGTAGATGCGCAGGTATTCGCTCATGGCCTCGATGTAGCGGATGTCGGACAGGGCCACGCGCACGATTTTGTAGTCGGTCTTGAGGAAGATGGCGTCGTCGCTGTCGGGCTGCGAGATGTCGGTGAGCGTGTGCAGCGCGTCGTAGCGTTGCTTGACCTTTTCGGCTGCCCGCGCGAAGTCGTCGGCGCTGAAGGGCTTGAGCAGGTAGTCGACAGCGTCGACCTTGTAGCCCTCGACGGCGTAGTCGCTGTAGGCGGTGGTGAACACGACCAGCGGCGGATTGCTGAGCGAGCGCACGAAGTCGAGGCCGTTGAGGTCGGGCATCTGGATGTCGATGAAGATGGCGTCGATGGGTTGCGCGTCGATGATGGCTTTGGCCTCGAGGGCGCTGGAGCACGACTGCACCAGGCTGAGGTAGGGCACTTTGGCCGCATAGGCGGCAATCTGTTTGCGAGCCAGTGGCTCGTCGTCGATGACTAGGCAGCGTATCATAGTTCTTTCCTTTTTAATTCTGTGTTAAGTGGGTTGTTGCGTGGTTCATTATTTATAGCGGTCATTCGCCATTCTCCTCGGTGCGCCGTCTGGCCTGTGGGAGCGCGATGGGCAGCTGCAGCGTGACCTTGTAGTGGCTGGCGGCATTGTCGATGTCGAGCGTGTAGTGGTTGCCGTAGATGAGCCGGAGCCGCTTGACCACGTTTCTCAGCCCCACGCCGCCATGCTCGCTGCCCGCCTCGGCATGCTTGCTGTTGGTGCAGGTGAACACGAAGTGCGTGTCGGTGAAGCCTACGGTGATGTGGATGAACGAGTGCTCGGAGTAGCTCACGCCGTGCTTGAAGGCGTTTTCGACAAAGGGGATGAGGATCAGCGGCGGGATGTCGATGCTGGGAATCTGGTCGGGGCGCTTGAGCTGTATGTCGACCTTCTCGTCGTAACGGATGCGCATCAGCTCGATGTGGTGCTCCATCATGGCTATGCTCCTCGACAGCGCCACGGTGTCCTTGTTGCACTCGTAGAGCATGTAGCGCATCATGTGGCCCAGTTTGACGATGCACGCCTTGGCCTTTTCGGGGTCGATGTCGACCAGGGCGTGGATGTTGTTGAGCGTGTTCATGAAGAAGTGCGGGTTCATCTGGTGCTTGAGGTAGGTGAGCTCCTGCTTCAGCCCCTCTTGCTGTCGTCGCTGCCGCAGCTTCTCGTCGTCGATGCCTTTGAACATGTACTTCACGCCGAGGTTGGCGCCGAAAATCATCACGAGCATCGACAGGCTCATCATGCCGTTCAGGCCCAGCGGCGGTATGGGCTCGCGGTGTGGCGGCCCGGGCTGCCGCCGGGTGCCGGCGGGCGTGCCGGCCATCTCGAGCTCGGGCGGACGGGGGCCGCGGTGCGACGGCTGGTGCAGGCACTCATACAGGCCGAACAGGGCGACAAGGGCCACGGTGCAGAGGATGTAGGTGCGCGTGTTGCGCCGGTGGATGAGCATCGGCGCCAGCCACTGGTTGTGGACCAGGAAGATGACGAGCATCACCGTGAGGGCACTCCAGATGTGCAGCACGTCGATCCAGCGGAACTGGAAATGCTCGTCGAGCGAGGCGTGCACATAGAGGCTCACAAGCGGAGCGGCATACATGAGCCCCCAAGCGGTGGCGTAGGTGAGCCATTCGCGGCGGGTGGTGTTGCGGCGGGTGGTCATCGGCGGGAGATGAAATAGTTTTGTGCAAATATAGCACACATTGTCCGCGCGTGCAAGCAAATTCAGCGATTGGCTGCAATTTGTAGGCCAATCAATGCAAAGCGCAGGCCGAGTGCCGAAGCACGGGTCTGCGCCATGATGGTGTGCCGAAAGAGGGTGGGGAGGTCAGTAGGTGATGATCACGCGGCGCGGCAGGCTCTCGTAGGTGGTGTAGCCGTCGGCCACGGTGAGCGTCTCGCCGGCCTCGAGCGGCGTGCTGGCGGCGCTGTAGGAGTAGATGCTGCCGCCGCTGATGCTGATGTCGGTGTCGCTCTTGATGCCCTTGGGCGCGCTCTGCCCGCGCGTGCCGGTGGTGACCACCGCCACGTTGCCGCCGGTGATGGCCAGGCCGGTGGTGGCGTTGATGCCCTTGCCGCCCTCGCCGGTGCTGCGCACGCGCACCGTGCCGCCGGCGATGTAGATGCCGTAGTCGCTCTTCAGGCCGGCGCAGCTGCTGTAGCCGCCCTCGCTCTCGCCGATGGCCTCCTCCTCGTTGAGGCGGCTGGCCCCGCTGGTGACCACGGTGGTGCGGCCGCCGTTCACCTCGATGTCGCGGTCGCTCTTGAGGCCCTTGAAGCCGTCGCCGGTGACCTCTACGTTGATCACACCTCCGTCGACGAAGATGCCGTCGTTGGCCTTGATGCCGTGGCCGGCGCTGGTGGCCACATGCACCTGGCAGCCGGGGCGGAAGCGGATGTAGTCGTCGCTGGCTATGCCGTGGCCGCCGCTGGCGTTGACGGTCAGGCTGCCCTTCCCGCTGACGATGATCTGCCCCTCGCTGAAGAGGGCGCCCTTCATCTGCTCGCCTTCGTCGACAACGTAGGTGGCCCCGTCGGTGAGCGTGTTGGTGGTGCCGTCGGCCAGCACGAGGTACATCGACTTGCCGCACTGGTCGTTGATGGCGGCCCCGGTGGGGTTGGTGAGTTGGACACCGGCCAGGGTGAGCTTGAACTTGTTGTCGCTGTAAATCTTCAGCGAGCCGTCGGTGCTCGTGCCGCTCACCACGTAGTCCATGCGTCCGCTCTGGCTGGTGATGGTGACGTGGGCGCCGTCGGTGACGGCGTCCACACGGTCGATGGCGCCGGTGAGCGTGGCTGTGGCGCCGTCGTAGTGGATGTAGACAAGGCGGTCGAAGGTGTCGTTCTCCACATAGTCGGAGTAGTAGGGGTCTTCGGGGTCGGTGATGGGGGTGTCGTCGGCCTCGTCGAGGGCGCTGAAGTCGAGGCTGATGTCGATGGGGGTGACATCCTCCTTGCTGATGTCGTTGATGATGCTGCCGAAGTCGGTGTCGTCGCTGACGCATGCCGTGAGGGCCAGCACGAGTGCGAGCGCGGCCAGATGTGGACGTAGGTTCATCGTTGAGGTGGTGAATTAGAATTTGAATTTGTAGCTCAGCCCCAGGTAGTGGGCGTTGGGCTCGTTGTCGTCCTCGCCCGAGCGCACATACTGGTAGCGGTAGTAGGCGCCGAACACGTGCTTCTTCTGCAAGGAGTAGTCCACTCCGGCCTGCAGGCGCAGCTTGTCGAAGCTGGTGTCGGTGAAGAGCTCGGCGCTGGCCCAGGGGGTGAACTTGCTCTTGGGGATGTCCCACTGCGCCTTGAGTCGCGAGCGCAGCATGTGCTGGTGCTTGGAGCGCACGTCGGTGTCCTCCCACCAGCCGTTGTCGAAGTCGTAGCGCGTGGTGGTGGCCAGCGGGCGGTAGGTGTAGCGGTAGGCCTCGCGCAGCGAGAGGCTGACGCGCTGCCACTTGTAGCTGGCCGTTAGGGCCGCGGTGGCGCGGTGGCGCGTGCCCCAGTACGAGGGCCGCCAGTTGTTGTAGCCGAGCACCGAGCCGTCGGCGTTGTAGTTATACGAGATGCTCTCGGAGTTGTTGTTGATGAGCAGCTGGTAGCCTAGGCTGGCCTTGAGCCACGCGCATAGCTTGTATTCGCCCGAGAGTGCGAGCGCCAGGCGGTCGGCGGTGCGGAAGTCGTTGCGCGAGCGGACCTCGGCCTCGCCTTCGGCGCTGGCCTTCTTGCTGAGCTTCTTCTCGGCGGCAGCGCTCACGATGAGCCCGGTGTCGTCGGCCGTGGCGCTCGCCGGGCCGGCCACCACGGCCAGGGCCAGGAGCAGCGTGGCCGCCAGGCGTGTCAGTTGGAGGTCTCTTGCCATTCGTCGCGTTTGATTTTGATGGTGTCGTTGATGGGGTCCTTGTCGGCCTTCTCGCGGTAGTAGACGCGCAAGATGGCGGTGTCCTTGAGGAAGTCGACGCTGCCCACGGTGACGCTGGTCACCTCCACGCCGAGCCGCTCGCGCAGGTCGGCGATGAGCTCTTCGCGCCGCTCGGGGGTGATGAGCTTGATGCGGTCGTACTGCACGAGTTTCGACTGCTCGTCGGTGTTGAGCAGGAACTGCTCGCACAGGAACATGGCCAGGAGCACGAACGCGTTGGGCAGCAGCGACTCGGCGAGGCTGATGGCGCTCCCCAGCGCGTTGATCACCGACAGGCAGATGATGCTGAACAGATAGGTCATCTCGCGCACGGGCATGGCGTCGGTGCGGTAGCGCATGATGCTGAAGATGCCAAACAGTCCGATGCCGATTCCGATGCCCGTCTTGCCCTTCAAGTCCTCAAGCACGAAGATCATCGAGTAGACCAGGAAATAGATGGCCACGCCGAGCAGGGTGAATGTGAAATAGAAGTCGCGCCGGCGACTCTTGCGGTAGTACATGAAGTGCACCATGATCCACACCACCAGGGTGTTGATCAGGAAATTGGTCACCGACAGGTGTCCGAACGACCCGGTGGTGAGCAACTGCTGGCACATGTTAAAGAAATTATCCATAGTCTTGTGTATTATTATTGCATATTGGCCGCCTGTGCCTGCTCGAGCAGGTTGTCGACGATGCGCAGGCGGGGTTTGAAGCGGTTTCTCTTCAGGTCGGGGTCGGTGAGCGCCTGTCCCATGCAGTATTTGCTGAACCCCATGGGCTTGATGCGCAGGCGGAGCATGAGGTCGAGAATGGGTGAGGGCTGCAGGCCGTCGCGCTTGAGCTCGATGATGGCGAGCCCGGTGAGGTCGTGCTGCCGGCCGGTGGCTATGTTGCGGAAGCGCAGCGCGGTGTCGATGGTGAGCCGCTCGGTGCGCGACCGGTTGACCAGCGTGATGCGGTTGAAGCGGTTCTGCAGCTGCTCGGTGAGCTGCTCGGGGGTGGCCACAAACAGGTGCTCCCTCAGGAAGTGGTCGTAGGCTTCCATCTGCTTGTCCTGGCGCAGGAAGCGGATGTGGTCGTCGGGCTGGAGCGGGTCGAAGCCCGCCATGTCGACGCGCTTCTTCTTGGTGCGCCCGCGGTTGTTTTTGGTCTTGACCTCGAGGAAGTCGAGGTGCGAGTCCACGTAGGAGCGTATGCGCACCTTCTGGCGGTTGAGGTGGCCGTTCTGGTGCATGACATACATGACGTGGTCGGGCGTGTCGAAGTAGGCGGTGAAGTAGCGCGCTATGCGCTCGCCGTCGATGTCCTGCGCGTAGTAGTCGGTGTGGGCCAGCTGCAGCAGTTCGCACAGCATCGGTTCGGTGGTGACGAACTTGGTGTCGGTGCGGTTCATGAGCTTGATGCCGCTCATCTGCTCAAGGGTGATGGGGGCATAGCCGTCGATGATATGTCGCAGGGTGGCTGACATGCGCAGGGGGTGATGAAATGGTGTCGTGTAATAAAAACGTGAAAACGCGAGCCGATATTTTGCGCCGAGTGGCGGCCGGTGGCCCATAACTGCTGGAAGGCGGAATCTGTTCAGTCAATGGCTCGTAAGCGTCGGTTAAACAGCATCGGCCGGTTCGCCTTGAGGGCTTGCCCGGTGCCGCCGCGGCGTGTTCCGCAAGCGGAGGGGGTTAGAAAGGCGGGGATGACCCCCGCCTTTATGGAATGCAAGCGCCCCTCCCCGGCAGGGCGTGGCGGCCAATGCGGAGTCAGTCGGTGTCCTTGTGGAGGATGATGTTGATGATGACGTTGAGGTCGTCGATGTCGACCACATCGCCTCCAGCCACATAGGCTCGTCCCTCGTAGCGGTCGGCGTTGTCCTTGTTGAGGATGATGTTGATGAGGATGTTCATGTCGTCGATGTCAACCACGCCGTTGGCGTCGACGTCGCCGCGGTCGTAGGTGTCGTCGGCCTTCTGGACGTTGGTGAACTCCATGCGACTGAGGTCGGCGAGCGCGATGGTGACGGTGGTGCTGGCCGAGGTGGTGGCCACGGCGTTGCCGTCGACGAATTTGATCACGAGGCCCTCGGTGGCAATCTGGTGGATGGCGGCATCGTTGTCGACCATATTGAGGAAATTGAAGGCATCCTGTGCAGCGGCGCTCAGGGTGGCGAGCACCAGCAGCAGGGTGAGGATATGCTTTTTCATTGTGATGTGCGTTGAAGCGTTGATGTGTTATTTGAGTGTGGCGTAGGGCAGTGCAGCGGTGGCGGTGCCCAGGGTGGTGGAGCCGGTGGCGGTGACTGCGCCCGCGCCGTAGTAGAACTCGTGCCAGTTGGGCTGCGTGCTGTCGATGGTGGCGCCGCTGTAGAGCGAGTAGGTGCTGCCCACGGCGATGGACGGCGTGCTGAGCAGCAGGGTGTGCTGCTTGCTCGAGGAGTAGTTGCGCGTGATGGTCAACCCGAGCAGCGCGCCACTGGCGGCGTCGGCCAGGGCGAGGTTGGTGCCCTGGGTGAGCACGCCCTTGTAGACGAGGGCGGGCTGGTTGCCGTCGAGAATCTGCGGGGTGGAGGTCATGGCTCCGATGGCGGCGATGTTGCCCCCGGTGATGTAGAGCTTGGTGGCTCCGCGGAGCCCGTAGCCGGCAGTGCTGGCGCCGTAGGCCATGATGTCGCCGCCGGTCACGGTGAGCGTGCCATTGGCGTTGATGGCGTTGCCGGTGTTGGAGTAGGCGTAGATGGAGCCGCCGTTGATCACGATGTTGGCCTTCGAGTGGAGGGCGTTGGCGGTGGCGGTGATTTCGATGGTGCCGCCGTCGATGGTCACGAGGTCTTCCACTTTGATGGCGCGGCAGTCGTCGCCGGTGCCGAGCACCCTGACCAGTCCGCCGCTCATGATGAACTGTCCGTTGTTTTCCTTGGTGTCGTCCTGCTTCTTGTCGACTTGCACGCCGTCGCCGTCGCATTGCTCCACGATGAGGCTGCCGGCCTTTATTTCGAGATACTGGTTGGTGTTGAGGCCGTCGCCCAGGGCGTTCTTGACCACGATGGACCCGAGGAAGCTCTTCTTGAACTCGACATACTCGTCGCCCTTGAAGGCGTGCTTGGTGTTGCCGGTGAGCACGAGTGTGCCACCGCCCTTGAACTCGGTGTGTCCGTCCACGACCATGCATCCCGTCTGGGTGCCGCGGCTGCAGTCGGTGAGCGTGTTCACGGTGCCGTCGTTGAGCTGGATTTCGATGCGCTTGCCGTCGTCGATGGTGACTGCCGCGCCACGCTGGCTGGTGAGCGTGAGTCCGTTGAATGTGAAGGTGGCCTTCATGTCGCCCTGCTGGTAGAAGCCGCCGTTGGTGCTCGAGCCTTGCAGCGTGTAGAAGATTTCGTTGGTCACCAGCAGCGAGTCCTGCACGATGTTCACATAGGCCCCGTCGACGGTGGCGTCGACCCAGGAGGCGATGTTGCCGGCCACGTCGACATAGGCTTTCGAGCCCTGGTAGTCGACAAGGATGGTGTTGTATTCCATCAGTCCGCTGGCCACGTGCAGGCTGTCGATGTCGGCCACGGCAAAGGTTTTGCCTTGAATGGTGAGCGAGTCGCCGCCAGCGCTATAGGCCATGCTGCCCACCTGCTGGGTGTCGAACCCATAGCGCACCTGCCCGGTGGTCACCCAGAGCGTCTGCTGGGCGAAAGCGGTGGCTGCGCATAAGGCGGCAAACGCCAGAGAAAATGCGATTTTTTTCATTTCGTAGTCGTGTTTTTGTTTTATAGGTGGCAAAGGTAGTCAATTTTGCGAAAGTGTGCAACATAAATCGACAAAAAGCCCTTTTTCGAGGGCTTAATGGCTTAATGGCGGAGTGTGCGGCACATTAATGGCGGCGGGAGTTGATGAAGGAAAAATGCCGTGGCCCGATGGGTGTGCCGCATCTTCGATTGTCAAAACGGCGGCTGCTGCGGCTGCTGCGGCTGTTGTTGCGGCGGCTGTTGTTGCGGCGGCTGTTGTTGCGGCGGCTGTTGTTGCGGCGGCTGTTGTTGCGGCGGCTGCTGCGCGGGCTGCGGCTGTTGTTGCTGCTGCGCGGGCTGTGGTTGCTCGGCGCTGCGCGGGCGGCCGAGCAGCTCGAAGGTGTCGACGTAGACCTCGGTGACGTATCGCTTGATTTGGTTGCGGTCTTCCCAGGAGCGTGTGCGCAGGCGGCCTTCGATGTAGAGCTGAGTGCCTTTGCGGATGTAGCGCTCGGCCACTTCGGCGTTGCGGCCCCACATGACGATGGTGTGCCACTCGGTGCGCTCGGGCACCTGGACGCCGTTCTGGTTGGTGAAAGCGTGCTCGGTGGTGGCGAGCGAGAACGATGCCATGGGCTGGTTTTTGGCCACATAGCGCACCTCGGGGTCGCGCCCCACGTGCCCGAGAAGGATGACTTTGTTTACCGACATAGTGCTTTGGTGTAGTGTTGTGATGGTTGAGTTACAGAGTCCAGGGGTCAAAGCAAGAGCCCCACGCGCTCGTCAAGGCCGAAGAGCAGGTTGAGGCAGTGCACGGCATTGCCCGCCGAGCCTTTGATGTGGTGGTCGAGGGCGGCGGTGACGATGAGCTGGCGGCCCTGGCAGTCGAGGTGGATGAGGCACTTGTTGGTGCCGGCCACGCTGGCGATGCCGGGCGGGGTGTCGACCAGATGCGTGAAGTGGTGGTCGTCGAAGTATTTGTTGTAGAGTTCTTTGAGCACATCGGCCGGCGTGTTGCACTCAAGGCGCGTGGTGACGAGCATGGCGTGGCAGGAGTCGGCGCTGAGCAGCTGCGTGTGCAGCGCGCTGGCGAAGCTGGACTGGAGCTGCGCCAGCAGCAGCCCCGCCTGGCTGGCGGCCTGGAGCGGGTCGGCCGTCGGGTCGATGTGGCCAGGCATGACCACGGTGGAGTGGATGTCGCCCACGAGCATGAGGTTGGCGGCGAGCGGCAGCAGGGGCAGCGCCAGCAGGTGGACCAGCGGCGAGGGGCAGCCCACGTGGCGCGCGCCGCGCACCATGCGCTTGCGGCCCCACTCGGGCAGGCCGGCCACATAGTCGCCGGGCATTTCACCGCACGCCGACCGCAGCGACAGGTCGACCACCTTCAGCTCGTCGGTGGCGTCAATCTCGGCCACGCTGACTGTGTTGAGGTCGATGGCGTCTTCAATCATCACCACATCTACGTCGTCGAGGTCGGGCGCGTCGCCGGTCACCACCAGGTCGGTCTCGCCGATGAGTTGCGGAATCACACAAGCCAGAGGCCGCTGCTTGAGCGGCGTGGAGGAGTACACCCACCGCACCTCCACGTCGGGGTGGTGGACGAGCAGCCGGATGAGGCGGTGGGCCGTGGCCGAGGTGGCACCGATAATGCCTGCTTTAATCATAGTTGTTGTGTTGCGTTGTGGATGATGCTGATGGTGGCTGCCGGGGGCGTTAATTGTTTTGCCCGTCGGGCAGGAACTGCTTGAGCACGCGGCGCGCCTGCTCGTGGGTGACGCCCTCGCGCAGGATGGCGAACACTGTGTCGGCCCCGGCGATGGTGCCTAGGAACTCCGGCGCGTAGCTCATGTCGATGTCGTAGGCCAGGCCCGCGGCATAGCCGTTGCGCGTTTTCATCACCGCAAAGTTGCCCGAAAACTCGAGCGAGGCGAACCCCATGTGCTGCCCGGCGATGGGCAGGCCCGAGAGCAGGCGTGTGTTCTGCAGCTCGGTGGTGCCGGGGAAGATGTACTTATATCCACCCTCGTCGGCTGCCACCTTGGTGATTTTGAGCGCCTTCAGGTCGCGCGACAAGGTGGCTTGCGTCACCTCGATGCCTTGATCCTTCAGACGCTTGGCAAGCTCGCTCTGGCTGCCGATGCAATTTCCCTTGATCAACTCCACAATCAGCTGGAGTCTGTTACGCTTATTTTTCACTTTTCCAAAAAAATTAGCAGTTAATACCAATGCTGCAAGTGCAGCAACCAAACAACTTGATTCTGGACATTTAGTCATGCAAAATTAGTAATAAATCGTCAGCTGCAAGTGATGGAGTGAATCAAATAACATTTTGATAATTATTTTTCACAAAAATAAAGAGTGCGACCTACCGAAGGCCGCACTCTTTGTGGGTATTTGGGGTCACCCGTGGCACAAAGTGCTGTGCCGGGAGTAACCGTCTTTACTTCTTGCTCATCTTGCGCGTCACGGCGTAGGCCACCGGCGAGGCGACGAACAGCGAAGCGCACGTACCGATAATCACACCCAGAATCATCGTGAAGATGAAGCCGCGGATGCTTTCGCCACCCAGGAAGAGCATGACGAGCAGCACCAGCAAGGTGGTGATCGACGTCATCAACGTACGCGACAGCGTGCTGCTCAGAGCGTTGTTGAACGTCAAATAGAGGTCTTGCTTGGGGAAGAGCGTCTTGTACTCACGCACACGGTCGAAAATCACCACGGTGTCGTTCACCTGGTAGCCAATCACGGTCAGGATGGCGGCGATGAACGTCTGGTCAACCTCCATCGAGAACGGCAGCCAGCCGTGGAAGGTGTAGAAGCCGATGACCACAAAGGTGGTGAACGCCACAGCAGCCAGAGCGCCGAGCGAGAAGGCCACGTTGCGGAAACGGAGCAGGATGTAGAGGAACATGGCCATCAGCGAGAAGAACACGGCCCAGATGGCCTCGCGGGTCATGTCGCTTGCGATGCTCGGACCCACGATTTCGCTCGACACCACGCCGATTTTCTCGTTCGAGATGCTGAAGTCCTTTTCGCTCATGTCGCCCAGCTCGCTCTTGAGACCGGTGTAGAGTTTCGACATGATCTCGTCGTTCACGCTCGGGTCGTTGCTGTCGATCTTGTAGTTGGTCGACACGCGCACCTTGGTGTCGTTGTCGATGGTGATCACCGAGGTGTTGGCACCCGGGAATTGCTGCTCGAGCTGAGCCTTGAGCTGCGTGGTCGACACCGGGTGGGTGAACTGCACGATGAAGTTGCGTCCGCCCGAGAAGTCGATGCCGCGGCTCAGGCCGCGGGCGGCGAGCATGCCCACAAACAGCAGCACCACGATGCCAAGCACCATCCAGGTCTTCTTGGCCATGCCCATGAAGTTCACCTTCACGTTCTCGAGCATGTGCTCGGTGAGCTTGGTGGTGAAGGTCATGTTGTTGAATGTGCCCTTGTTGAGGAAGAATTCCATCACCAGGCGCGTGGCAAACACGGCGGTGAAGAACGAGCAGATGATACCCACCACCAGCGTCACGGCGAAGCCCTTGATGGGGCCGCTGCCGAGCAGGATGAGGATGATGCCCGTGATGATGGTCGTCAGGTTGGAGTCAAAGATGGCCGAGAAGGCGTTCTTGTAGCCGTCGGCCACGGCGGCCTTCAGGCCCTTGCCGTTGCGCAGCTCCTCCTTGCAGCGCTCGAAGATGAGCACGTTAGCGTCGACGGCCATACCCAGCGTCAGCACGATACCGGCGATGCCCGGCAGGGTGAGCACGCTCTGGAACGAGGCCAGGATGCCGATGATGAAGAACAGGTTCAGAATCAGACCCAGGTTGGCGATGTTGCCGGCATACACACCATAGGTGCACATCATGAAGATGACCAGCAGGATGAGGGCCACGATAAACGACTTGACACCTTTATTAATAGACTCCTGTCCGAGCGAGGGGCCGATGACGCTCTCGCTGGCGATGTTGACGCGAGCCACCATCTTACCCGACTCGAGCACGTTGGCAAGGTCGTTGGCCTCCTCAACGGTGAAGTGGCCGCTGATCTGGCTGCTTCCGCCGTCAATCTGGCTGTTGACGTTGGGATAGGAGTATACCTGGTCGTCGAGCACGATGGCGATGGCCTTGCCGATGTTCTGGCCGGTGATGCGCGACCACTGGCGGGCACCCTCGGCATTCATGCGCATCGACACCACCTGGCCCTGCAGGTTGTCGAACTCGCTGGTGGCGCGCACAACCACGTCGCCGGTGAGCACGGGCTGGTTCTGCACGGTGCGCAGGGCAATCAGGTTGAAGGCCTCACCACCGCCTTGCAGCTGCTGGGGCTTCACGCTCCACGCGAGCTTGAGGTCGGCCGGAAGGGTCATCTTGGCGGCGGGCGAGTGGATGATGGCGTTCACGGCGGCGGTATCGGCCACACTGACGAAGCCAACCTCGGGCGTTCCGCCCCGACCCTGGGCCAGTGCCTGGAAGCCGGTGAGCTCGGCGAGCGTCTTGCCGCCCTTCTTGGCAGCCGGTTTCTCCTCGGCCTTGGCGGTCTCGGCCTTGGCGGCTTCGGCTTGCTTGGTGCTGTCGGGAGCGGCCTGCGCGGTGGCGGTGCTGTCGGCGGCAGCGGCGGGCTGAGCGGGGGCGTCGGCCACCTGGGCCTGCGTGTTGAGGGCGTTGAGCGCACCCACGATATCCGTCAGCGTATAGGTCTCGTAGAACTCCAGGTTGGCGGCGCCTTGCAGCAGCTTCTCCACGCGCTCCGGCTCTTTCACACCGGGGAGCTCGAGCAGGATGCGGCCCGTGCTCTGGAGCTTCTGGATGTTGGGCGACACCACGCCGAAGCGGTCGATACGGTTGCGGAGCACCTTATAAGAATTGTCGACCATGGCTTCGACCTCATCCTCGAGGTACTTCTGCACCTGGCCGTCGTTGGCGGTGGGATTCTCCTTCACCTTCTCGATATTGCGGAAAATCTGCGCCAGGCTGCCTTCGGGAGCGAGCTTCTTGTACTCGCTGCAGAACGAGGCCACAAAGTTCTCCTGCGCGGCCTGGTTGCGCACCACATTGTCGATGGCTTGGTTGAACTTCTTGTCGGGGTTCTGGCCCGAGAGGGCTCGCAGAATGTCGGGCACCGAGATCTGAAGGGTGACGTTCATACCGCCCTTGAGGTCGAGGCCGAGGCCCAACTCCTTCTCGCGCACCTGCTGGAAGGTGTAGTAACCCAAGTAAACTTTCTCTTTACCGATAGAGTCAAGGTAACTGTTGAGCGCTGTGCGGTAGACATCGTTCGACGTGTCGGGCGACTTGATGCCGGCGGCTTTGAGTGCTTTCTGCTCTGCGATGTTCTGGTAGTGATTCGACACAAACGTAAACGACAGATAGAATGCACAAATCAAAATCAGCGCAATGGTGATGACTCTGATAAAACCTTTAGTTTGCATTTGATCAGTTGTTAATTATAATTTTTTAAGTTTATATTCGACAACATAATTTCCTGTGATAGAGCGGTTTGCGCTGTTCGGCCTGCACCTCAACTGGTTGCAAAACGGCAGTCAATCCGCACTGTCACAAGATTTCAGCCTGCAAATATACGACAAATTCTTCACGTGGGAAAATAATTTTTCGCTTTTCAGCATTTTTGCCGCAAGCAATCGGTTTTCGCAATCGGTTCAGACAATCGGTTTTCGGGCAGGAGCAGGGAGATATTCCCGCGACGGCAAGGACAGACAATGAACGGCGCTACGGTAAAGTTCAGACAATTAAGGACAACCAAGGATATTAAAGATATTGAAAGACAATGAAGGACAACTAAAGATATTGATAGACAATGAAGGGCAATCAGCGGCCATTGGTTTTATGTTGAATCCATTTGCCTGTGAATCATTGTCCTTGTTTGTCGTTAGTTGTCTTTAAGGTGGGTTCTATAAATTGCTTGAGCCGAATTGGGCTTGATTGCTGAGCAGGTTTTGGCTCAAGCTGCGCGAAGCAGTAGCGGGCTACGGTTCAAGCAGTTGAGACAAAAGATGCCAGCAAGCAACCCAAGGTGGCCAAAACCCCACATTACTTTTTTGCAATTTATAGAACCCACCTTAACTGTCTGAAACTGCGCTCAAGACTGCAAACTGCGCTCAAGCGTGCAAATTGTCGCTAGTCTGTTGCCCAATTTTATAAAAAGTTATTCACAATAGGAAAAATGTGGGAAAAAAGCTGTACCTTTGCATTTCAAACAAGGCAGTTAAATGGCAAAAAAAAGCGAAACTGGCAATCTTAAACTATCAAATTTCCCGGAGGAGATTGATGAAGAAAATGGGCTTTTGATTTATGGGGCAACTTCCTACGAAAATCAAATGGCTGTTTTAAGTCAATATTTGCATAACGGATGTTTAGATGTAGAAAAAAACGATATTGTCAAGGCTATTATCAACTTTATTGAGCATAAAAAGGAATTAAATCCCAGTTTGGGAATAGAACCCACCTTTGAAAACGCTGCAATGGTGGCTGAAAATCCTGTGCAATATAATCTTGTTAGCGATTTTTTTGATGTGCCATTCCCGAATCCGCAAAATGGAAAGCATACCTTGATCGACCTTTTCGCTGGAATTGGGGGAATTAGATTGCCTTTTAATGAACTTGGATATAAATGTGTGTTTTCGTCAGAATGGGATAAGTCAGCTCAAAAAAGTTATTTTGCTAATTTCGGCGAAATGCCTTTCGGAGATATCACACAAGAATCCACAAAAAGATTTATTCCTGAGAAATTCGACCTTTTATTGGCCGGCTTCCCTTGTCAGGCATTCTCTATTATGGGCAAACGTAAGGGCTTTGCCGATACAAGAGGCACATTGTTTTTTGATGTAGCCACGATATTGGAACGCCATCGTCCTCAAGCAATCTTGTTGGAGAATGTCAAGCAATTAACAACTCACGACCAAAACAGAACCTTCAACACGATACTAAGGATTCTTGATGAATTGGGCTACAAGTTCAAATGGAAGGTCTTGAATGCCTTGGATTTTGGCCTGCCGCAAAAGCGGGAACGAGTTATTATTGTGGCCTTTTTGTCTCAAAGTCAAATTGATGCATTTGATTTTGATTTTAAAAAGAAACCTTATTCGTTAAAAGGCCTTCTCGAAAGTGATGAGAAGGTGGATTCGTCTCTTTTCGCATCAGAAATGATTCTGAAGAAAAGGCAAAAACAGACCGAAGGGAAAAAGATTTTTTATCCTTCCTTAAATCCGCACCACTTTTGTTAATTATTTTTATAACATCCTGAGGAACAAA
>CAMVDK010000003.1 GCA_947166165.1 uncultured Porphyromonadaceae bacterium | reverse complement strand
GTGCCGGCAACATCGGCTACCTGACCAGCTACCAGGCCATGCAGGCCGGAGCCACCATCAAGGCCATCATCGAGGGCATGGACCACGAGGGCGGCTTCCCGGTGCAGGCAAACCGCGTGCGCCGGCTGGGCATCCCCATCATGACCTCGCACGTGCTCGTCCGCGCCATACCCAACGACGACTACACTGGCATCACCGGCGCGGTGATTGCCGAATGCCGCAACTTCCAGCCCATTCCCGGCACCGAACGCGTGATCGACGACATCGACATCATCAACATCTGCACGGGTCTGATTCCCGACAACCAGCTGCTCGTGAAGGGCCGCTCGGTGTTCGGGCGCAACGTCTACGGCGCCGGCGACGCTGTGCGCATCGGCGAGGGCACCAGCGCCGTGCTGCGCGGACGGCAGGTGGCCTACGAGGTGGCCCAGGAACTGGGCATCCGCTTCTCCTACGAGGACTATCTCGAAGTTTCGCGCCAGTATATCGACTCGCAGCAGCGCCCCGTGCGCCTGCTCGACAGCCCGCGCCTGCCCAGCGAGCAGCGCATGGAGCAGAAGCCCTATGTGGTGGCCGACTGCCTCTACGGCTTCGCGTGCAATCCCTGCACCTTCGCCTGCCCGCAAGGGGCCATCAGCAAGCCCACCACCTCGTCGGTGCCGACGATTGACTACGACAAGTGCATCGGCTGCATGCAGTGCGTGAACCACTGCCCGGGTCTGGCCATTTTCGGCTACGACAAGCGCAAGAATGTGGTGTTCCTGCCGGTGGAATACGAAGTGGACGAGGGCAGCGACGTGGTGCTGGTCGACGACAACGGAGCCAAAGTGGGACTGGGTGTGATCGAAAAGGTGCTCAAAAAAGGCAACAAGACCAACGTGGCCCGCGTGCGTGCCACCGAGGTCGGCGATTTGAACCAGGTGCATGGCTTCATCGTCAAGGAGCGCTATCCCGAGCCGCTGCAACTGCGCCCGCTCACCAACGCCGAGGAAGGCAAAGCCTACGTCTGCCACTGCGAGGATGTGGATGTGCATACCCTGCTGGCCGTGGTGGGCGACCGCAAGCACATCTCGGTGGACGAGCTCAAGCACACCACCCGCATGGGCATGGGTCCTTGCCGTGGCAAGCGCTGTGTGGCCCGCGCCAAGCAGCTCCTGCGCGCTCGCGGCATCGAGGTGACCGGCGACAGCACTCCGCGCGCGCCGCTGGCCAACCAGGTGACCCTGGGCGACGTCTACAACGGCGAGTACAAGGAGACCTTCGTGTTCGAGCACGGAGCAGTGATCGAGAAAGCCGAGACCGAAATCTTTGTCGCCGGTGGCGGCATGGCCGGCAGCGCCGCCTTCCGCTACTTTGCCGAGGCCGGCAAGCGCACCGTGCTGGCCAACTACGAGCGTGGCTCGTCGTGGCGCTGCATAGGCGGCGGACGGCCGGCGTTCTCCAACCCCGACATCAGCGACATCGCCATGCACAACCTCGAGATATTCCGCGACGACCAGCAGCACTGCAACATCGACCTGAAGATGACGCGCTACGTGAACTTGGTGCACGACGAGGCCACCTACCGCTCGCTCGACGCCTCGCGCGCATGGAGCGAGGCCCGCATGATCGACCGCAAGGACTTCGCCAGCGAAATCTCGCCCTACTGGAACCCCGACGACCACACCTACAGCCACGCCCTGATTTCGGAGAACTGCTGGCAGGCCACGCCAGGACGCACCATTGAATATGTGCGCAACGTGGGCAAGCAGCACGGCGGACAGGTGCTCGAGGACTGCGAGGTGCTCCACGTGGAGCGCGCGGGCGACAAATTCCGGGTGCTCGTGCGCCGGCACGACAAGCACTATGTGGAGTACACTTGCCACCACTTTGTCAACGCCATGGGCTGGGGCTCCGAAAAGTTCACCGACATGCTCGGCATCGACACCCAGCTCTATCCCGTCAAGCACCAGGCGTTCATCACCCGCCGGCTGCCCAACCTGGGCGTGCGGGGCGACTCGCTCGACATGATCATCGACCGCCGCCACTACAAGGGGTTCAACGCCGTCTACGGTCAGCAGTTCCTGCACACCGGCCAAATCATCGGCTGCGCGTCGCCCGACTGCGACCCCTATGAGGCCAGGCAGAACCTGAAGTACAACAGCCAGGCCTTCCTCAAGGTGGTGAGCGAGATGTTTGCCCAGTGGATTCCCAACCTGGCCTCGGTGGGCTTCCACGCAGTGTGGGCCGGCTACTACATCGAGCCTCGCTACCTTGTCGACCCCGAGGCCGGACTGCTCACGGGCCTGCGCGGACACGGATTCATGCTCGGCCAGTATCTTGCGCGGCTCTACGTCGACAAGTATCTGGGCAAACCCGTGCCTGGCTACATGGCCGACCTCGCGCTCAGCGGCAAGGGCTTGAGCGAGAACGCCTTCCAGTAAGCGCCACGGCACAAACCCAAAACAAGCCCCGCCAGCGAGCGATTGCTCTGGCGGGGCTTGTGGTTATTAGGCTTGAGCCTGAGGCTCGGGCTGGTGCGGCATCACATCATGCCACCCATGCCGCCCATGCCGGGGGCTGCGGGAGCAGCAGGTTCGGGCTCCTTCTTCTCGGCGATGACGCACTCGGTGGTGAGGAACATGCCGGCGATGCTGGCAGCGTTCTCCAGGGCCACACGAGCCACCTTGGCGGGGTCGATGACTCCGGCCTCGAAGAGGTTCTCATACTTGTCGGTGCGGGCGTTGTAGCCAAAGTCACCCTTGCCCTCCTTCACCTTGTTGACCACCACGGCACCCTCGAGGCCGGCGTTATCGACAATCTGGCGCAGAGGCTCCTCGATGGCGCGGCGGATGATGTTGATACCCGTCTGCTCGTCGGCGTTGTCGCCCTTGATGGCGTCGATGGCGTCGATGCAGCGCACATAGGCCACACCTCCACCAGGCACGATGCCCTCGGCCACTGCGGCGCGGGTGGCGCTCAGGGCGTCGTCGACACGGTCCTTCTTCTCCTTCATCTCCACCTCGCTGGGTGCGCCCACATAGAGCACGGCCACGCCGCCGGCCATCTTGGCCAGACGCTCCTGCAGTTTCTCCTTGTCGTAGGTCGACTTGGTGACATCGATCTGGGCGCGGATTTGCGCCACGCGGTCGGCGATGGCCTGCTTGTCGCCGGCGCCGTTGACGATGGTGGTGTTCTCCTTGTTGACGGTCACCTTCTCGGCGGTTCCCATCATGTCGAGGGTGGCTTTCTCGAGGGTGAGGCCCTTCTCCTCGCTGATGACGATGCCACCGGTCAGGATGGCGATGTCCTCGAGCATCTCCTTGCGGCGGTCGCCGAAGCCGGGTGCCTTGACGGCGCACACCTCCAGCGAGCCGCGCAGACGGTTCACCACCAGCGATGCCAGTGCCTCACCATCGACGTCCTCGGCGATGATGAGCATGGGGCGGTGCTGCTGCACTGCGCTCTGGAGCAGCGGCAGGATGTCCTTCAGGCCCGAAATCTTCTTGTCGAAGATCAGAATGAACGGACGCTCCATCTCGCACTCCATCTTCTCGGTGTTGGTCACAAAGTAGGGCGAGATGTAGCCACGGTCGAACTGCATGCCCTCCACCACGTCGACGTGGGTGTCGGTGCCCTTGGCCTCCTCGACGGTGATCACACCGTCCTTTTTGACCTTCTTCATGGCCTCGGCGATGAGTTGTCCGATTTCATCGTCGTTGTTGGCGCTCACGCGTGCCACGTTCTCAATCTTCGAGATGTCGTCGCCCACTTCCTGCGACTGCTCCTTGATGGCAGCCACGACGGCCTTCACGGCCTTGTCGATGCCGCGCTTCACGTCCATGGGGTTGGCGCCGGCGGCCACGTTCTTCAAGCCCTCGTTCACGATGCACTGTGCAAGCACGGTGGCAGTGGTGGTGCCGTCGCCGGCGTCGTCGTTGGTCTTCGAGGCCACTTCCTTCACCAGCTGTGCACCGATGTTCTGGAACTCGTCTTCGAGCTCCACCTCGCGGGCCACGCTCACGCCGTCCTTGGTGATGTGGGGAGCGCCATACTTCTTGTCGAGAATCACGTTGCGGCCTTTGGGGCCGAGGGTCACCTTCACGGCGTTGCTCAGTTGGTCGACGCCTTTCTTGAGCTCTTCGCGAGCCTTGATATCGAATTTAATCAGTTTTGCCATAATGTTGTTCCTCCAGTTGGATTTAATCGGTTTTCTTTTTTATTTTTTATTCTTCAAACTGCATCCGCACCGATAAAGACTTATGTTCTTATAGTCTAAAATATCCATACGTCTGCATTTCAAAACACTCTCGCGGTGGTGTGTCAGTCCTCGATAATGGCCAGGATGTCGCTCTGGCGCATCATGAGCAGCTTTTCGCCATCAACTTCGATTTCGGTTCCGGCATACTTGCCATAGAGCACGGTGTCGCCGGCCTTGACGACCATCTCTTCGTCCTTGGTGCCACCACCAGCGGCACGCACGATGCCCTTGAGGGGTTTTTCCTTAGCACTGTCGGGGATGATGATGCCTCCGACCACTTCTTCAGCCTTTGCCGGTTCGATGAGAACGCGGTCACTTAACGGTTTGATTGTCATGATTCGAAATATTTTTAAAAGTTGTTGTATAATTTCTTGTTTTGGTCTTTTGAGTGACCACCACCGCTATTGCATAAGTCGTGCCAAGTCAGCGTAGCGTGGCCAATTTGTCAGTCGACTGACACTTTTGCACCTTTTCTTGACTAAAAGGACATGAGGATATTTTTTAGACCAGAAGAACATAAGGGGCAAAATTGTTGAGGCGTCATAGTATACTGAAAGCACATAAGCTTTTGGTTACGCTTATGTGCTTCTGGTGGTTCAAAAGGCGCGACAGTGCGTCACATCAGTCCTCGCTCACGCAGGCGCTGCTGCCAGCGCCATGCCGAGCGCATCACGTCGCTGATGTCGGCCTCGGCGTGCCAGCCGAGCACCTGGTTGGCGCGAGCGGGGTCGGCCCATATTTGCTCGATGTCGCCCTCACGGCGACCCACGATGCGGTGGGGCACCTTCACGCCGGTGGCCTGCTCGAAGGCGTCGACCAGTTGCAGCACCGACAGTCCCTGGCCGGTGCCGATGTTGAAGGTCTCGAGGGCCTCGGCGTTGTGTCCTTGCAGCATGCGGTCGAGGGCTTTGACGTGAGCCTTGGCAAGGTCGACCACATAGATGAAGTCGCGGATGCACGAGCCATCGGGCGTGTTGTAGTCGTCGCCGAAGATGCTGAGTTCGTTGCGGATGCCGATGGCCGTCTGCGTGAGGAATGGCACCAGGTTCTGCGGCACGCCGTTGGGCAGCTCGCCAATCTCGGCGCGCGGATGGGCCCCGATGGGGGTGAAGTAGCGCAGCAGCACGGCCTTGATGGGGCTTCCGCTGCGAATCACATCGGCGATGATGCCTTCCGATATCTGCTTGGTGGCCCCGTAGGGCGAGGTGGCCTTTTTGATGGGCGCGGCCTCGGTGATGGGATTCTGGTCAGGCTCGCCATAGACGGTGCACGACGAGGAGAAGACAAACGCCTCAACACCGTACACGGGCATGAGGTCGAGCAGATTGAGCAGGATGTTGAGGTTGTTGCGATAGTAGAGGATGGGCTTCTCCACACTCTCGCCCACGGCCTTGCTGGCGGCAAAATTGATGATGCCTTTGATGCCGGGGTGGGTGTCGAAGAGCTGGCGCAGGGTGGCCATGTCGGTGCAGTCGCCCTCTACAAAGTGGGGCCTGACACCAGTGATGCGCTCGATGCCGTCGACCACGTCGCGGTTGCTGTTGCTCAGGTTGTCGATGATCACCACCTCGTAGCCGGCCTGTTGCAGCTCGACGGTGGTGTGCGAACCGATGAATCCGGTTCCGCCGGTGACTAGAATTTTTCCTTTCGTTTGCATATGGTGGGTGAAGGGTTGATGGTTATCAATGGTCAGCTCTGGTGGTGCAATGCAGTTGTGGGTTGCCCGAAGCAATCACTGCATCTTGGCCACGATGCGCTCGCAGGCGTGTCCGTCGCCATAAGGGTTCACGGCATGGCTCATGGCCTCGTAGGCCTGCTGGTCGTCGAGCAGGCAGGCAATGCTGTCGACGATGCGGTCGTAGTCGGTGCCCACGAGCTTCACGGTGCCGGCGTCGAGCGCCTCGGGACGCTCGGTGGTGTCACGCATCACGAGCACGGGCTTGCCCAGGCCGGGGGCCTCCTCCTGGATGCCGCCGCTGTCGGTGAGCACGATGTGGGCTTTTTCCATGAGGAAGACGAAGCGCAGATACTCCAGCGGCTCGATGAAGAAGAGGTTGCCCAGCCCGGCAAGGTCGGCGCCGAAAAGGTCGTGGATGGGTCCGCGCACGTTGGGGTTGAGGTGCATGGGATACACAAAGTCGACCTGCGGATAGCGCTCGCTGAGGGTCTTGATGGCCTGGCAGATGTTGCGAAAGCCATCGCCGAAGTTCTCGCGCCGGTGGCCGGTGATGAGCACCAGGCGGCGCCCGGTGCCGGCGGCAAGGCGCTCCACGTCGTAGCCGCTCTCGCGCAGGGCTTCGGTGAGCTCGGCGCTGAGCGAGGGGGTGCGCTTGATTTTGTCCACCACCCAGTAGAGGGCGTCGATGACGGTGTTGCCCGTCACGGTGATGTGGTCGTCGGCAACGTGCTCGTCGAGCAGATTCTGGCGGCTCAGCGGTGTGGGGGCAAAGTCGTAGGTGGCAATGCGGCCGGTGATCTGCCGGTTCATCTCCTCCGGCCAGGGGCTGTAGATGTTGTGGGTGCGCAGCCCGGCTTCCACATGGCCCACGGGTATCTGCTGGTAGAAGGCGGCCAGCGCGGCGGCGGTGCTGGTGGTGGTGTCGCCATGCACGAGCACCACGTCGGGCTCCACGCGGCGCAGCACGTCGCGCATGCCAAGCAGCACGCGGCTGGTGATGTCGTACAGGTCCTGGCCGGGCTTCATGATGTTGAGGTCGTAGTCGGGGCGGATGTCGAAAATCTCGAGCACCTGGTCGAGCATCTCACGGTGCTGACCGGTGACGCACACCACGGTGTCGAACTGGTCGGGATGGCGCTGGAACTCCTTGACGAGCGGCGCCATCTTGATGGCTTCGGGACGGGTCCCGAACACGAGCATGATTCGTTTCATATACGAATGATTAATGATTTGATGTCTGTTTTTGGTCGATAGACTCTCCTGTTCAAGGTGGCTGTGGCGACTCGGCCCTACATCACCGAAAACGGTAAAGCCCTGAAAACTGAATGCAAAGGTAGTGCAAGTTTGCGGAAAAATCAAAACTTGTTTTGGTTTTTCGCTCGGATTGCAGTAATTTTGCGCTGTAATTTCCACCTCACTCTGAATTATTTTCGCATTATGGACTATAACAAGGTTTTCAACACGCTGGTCGAAGTCACGGCCGGCTATCTGACCGACCATGGCCTGAAGACCATGGTGCTCGGCCTGTCGGGAGGGCTCGACAGCACGGTGACGGCGGCCATCTGCCACCAGGTGGTGCACACGCATCGCGAACTGGGGCTGAAACTGATTGGCGTGAGCCTGCCCTGCACAAGCAACACCGCCGAGGAGAACGACTCGGCCCGGCGCGCCATGGAGGCGTTCTGCGACGAGTGGTGGACCGAGAACCTGCAGGCGCAATACCTGCTGCTGCGGGCCACCTGCGAGCAGCGGCTGCCGTCGACACCCATCTCGCAGGGCAACATCAAGGCCCGCCTGCGCATGATATACCTATATAATATAGCGTCGGTGACCGGCGGACTTGTGATGGACACCGACAACCTGACCGAACACAACCTCGGCTTCTGGACCATTCACGGCGACGTGGCCGACTACAACCCCATCGGCGGGCTGTGGAAGCACGAGGTCTACGAGCTGTGCCGCCACGCCTTCACGCACTTGTGGCCCGACGCTGCCGACCCGCGCCACCAGGCCCTGCGCGCGGCTCACGACATCATGCCCACCGACGGCAACGGCGTGGCCGACGGCGGCGACATGGCGCAAATCGCTCCCGGACACACTTACGAGCACGTCGACGACATCCTGGCCAGCTACATCGCCGCGAAAGGCGACCCCGAGGCCGAGGCAGCCACCATGCAGCGGCTCAACGCCGACTATGGCGCCGAAACGGTGGAGCGCGTGCTGCGCCGGCACCGCAACTCGGAGTTCAAGCGAAAGCGAATGCCCATCGTCATTCCACGCGAAACCTATGCGCCTTGAACCGAACATCATTGCGAATAACACCGAACAAACTTAATAACTCAATGAAAAAAATCGCATTGCTACTCACGATGGCTGCAAGCCTCACCATGCACGCGGGCAGCCTCAAGGGCGTGGACCGCGCCAACCTCGACACCTCGGTGTCGCCCGGCGAGAACTTCTATCAGTATGCCTGCGGTGGCTGGATGAAGGCCAACCCGCTCGACCCACAGTATGCCCGCTTCGGCACCTTCGACCAGCTGGCCGAGAACAGCCGCGAGCAGGTGAAGCAAATCATCACCACGCTGGGCACGGGCAACCCCAAGGGCTCCATCAAGCAGCAGGTGGGCGACCTCTATGCCATGGGCATGGACAGCGCGCGCCTCAACGCCGAGAAAGCCGTTCCGCTGGCCGACGACCTGGCGATGATCGCCAACTCCCGCCGGGCCGACTTCTCGCGCCTGATTGCCTGGTTCCACAACGGTCTGGGCGACCCCTTCTTCAATAGCGCCGTGATGGCCGACCTCAAGGACTCCAACACCAACCTGCTCTACCTCATCCAGGGCGGACTGGGCCTGGGCGACCGCGACTACTATCTTGAAAACGATGCCAACACCGTCAAGGTGCGCACAGCCTACCGCAACTACGTGGTCAAACTCATGCAACTGGCCGGCTACAAAAAGGGTGCCGCCACCAAAGCCGCCAACGACGTGATGGCCATCGAAACCGAGCTGGCACGGGCGGCCATGACACGCGAACAGACCCGCGACTACTCCAAGCTCTACAACCTGCGCACGCTCGACCAGCTCAAGGCCGACTATCCCCGCATCGACTGGGACGCCTTCATGGCCGCTCTGGGCATCAGCGGTGTGCAGCGCGTGTGCGTCATGCAGACCGCCTCGCTGGCCAAGGTCAACGAGCTGCTGGGCAAGCTCACCGACGACCAGGTGAAGAACTATCTGGCCTTCAAACTCGCCGACGCGGCCTCCAACTACCTGAGCGACGACTTTGTGCAGGCCAATTTCGACATCTACAGCCGCGCCCTGAGCGGCAAGCAGGTGATGCAGCCCCGCTGGAAACGCGCCCTGAACGTGCCCAACACGCTGCTGGGCGAGGCCGTCGGGCAGCTCTATGTGGAGCGATACTTCCCCGCCGAGTCGAAGAAGAAGATGCAGCGGCTCGTCGACAACCTGAAGGTGGCCCTGGGCGAGCACATCAAAGACCTCACCTGGATGTCGCCCACCACCAAGGTGAACGCACTGGTCAAGCTCAACAGCTTCACCGTCAAAATCGGCTATCCCGACAAGTGGCGCGACTACAGCGGCATCGACATCGACACCGGCCGCTCCTACTGGGCCAACGTCAAGGCCGCTCGCCAGCATGAGGCCGCCTACGAGTACAGCCAGCTGTTCAAACCCGTCGACAAAGCCCGCTGGCAGATGACGCCGCAGACGGTGAACGCCTACTACGAGCCGTCGACCAACGAGATCTGCTTCCCGGCCGCCATCCTGCAGCCGCCCTACTTCGACCCCACCGCTGACGATGCCAGCAACTATGGCGCCATCGGTGTGGTGATTGGCCACGAGATGACCCACGGCTTCGACGACCAGGGACGCAGTTTCGACCACGAGGGCAACATGGTGGACTGGTGGACGCAAGAGGACGCCGACCGCTTCAAGGCCCTGGCCGACAAACTCGGGGCGCAGTACAGCGCCGAGGTGGTGGCCGACGGCATCCACGCCAACGGCACCTTCACCATGGGCGAGAACATCGCCGACCACGGCGGGCTGCGCGTGAGCTACACCGCCTTCAAGCACACCGACCAGGGCAAGGGCAACCAGACCATCGACGGCTTCACCCCCGACCAGCGCTTCTTCCTGGCCTATGCCAACGTGTGGGCCAACAACATCACCAAGGAGGAAATCCTGCGCCGTACCAAGGTCGACCCCCACTCGCTGGGCGTGAACCGCGTGAATGTGGCCATCCGCAACCTCGACCCGTTCTTCAAAGCCTTCGGCATCACCAGCGGACAGAAGATGTATCGCGAGCCCGCCGACCGCGTGGCCATCTGGTGAAACGCAAAAAATGCCTAAAAAAAGCGCTTCCGCCGCACGGCGGACGCGCTTTTTTGCGTTAGTTTCGAAAATTGTTGCTAAATTTGTAGTTTCAATCCCTTGCGGGGTGCCTAAAAGGGCAACCTGCAAGGCAGAGTGGTATATAATTTTTTAAACCTAACGATATGAGATTCAACATCCAAAGCAAGCTGCTGCTGTCGCACCTGACGGCAGTGAGCAAGGTGATAAGCAACAAGAACGCCTATGCCATCCTCGACAACTTTCTGTTTGAACTTGGCGGCGAGCGGCTGGTGGTGACCGGCAGCGACATGGAGACACGCATGACCACCTCCATCGAGGTGCCTGGTGCCGAGGGCGAAGGGCGTTTCGCCGTCGACGTGAAGCGCATGCTCAACCTGTTGCGCGAGCTGCCCGACGTGGGGCTGACGTTCGAAGTGAACCTCGACAACCTGGAGGTGACCATCACCTACCTCAACGGTCAGTTCAACATCACCGCCTTCAATGGCGACGACTATCCGCTCAAGGCGCAGGGTGGCGAGAATCAGCAAGTGCTTGTGCTGTCGGAGAAGGACGTGTGCGAGGGCATCATGCACTCGCTCTTCGCCGTGGGCACCGACGAGATGCATCCGCAATTCATGGGCATCTACTGGGACATCAAGCCCGATTCCATCACCTTCGTGGCCAGCGACTCCCACAAGCTGGTACGCTTCACCAAGAGCAACATCACGCCCAACACCGAGCGCAGCTTCATCCTGCCCTCCAAGCCGGCCTCGATCCTCAACACGGTGCTCGACAAGGGCAGCAGCGAGCCGGTGCACATCACCCTCGAAGACGGCAGCGCCACCTTCGAGGCCGGTGCCTACATCCTCTCGTGCCGATTCATCAACGGGCGTTATCCCGACTACAACAAGGTCATTCCGCAGGACAGCCCCAAGACCGTGACCGCCGACCGGCTGACGCTGCTCACGGCCATGCGGCGCGTGTCGATTTTCGCCAGCGTGGGCGGACTCGTGAAGCTCCAGCTGGGCGAGGGAGGCATGAAGCTCACCGCACAGGACCTCGACCACGCCACCAGTGCCGAGGAGCGCATCCAGTGCGAATACGTCGGCGACGACCTGGTGATGGGATTCAAGAACAGCGACATCATCGAGGTGCTCAACAACATCGACTCCGAGCAGGTGGTCATCAAGCTCAGCGACCCCAGCCGGGCCGGCATCTTCCTGCCCGCCGACCAGAAGCAGGGCGAAGAACTGCTCGTGCTGCAAATGCCGATGATGATTTGACGCGCACTAACCGAATTCATATCCACTATGGAACTGAAATTGACACGCCCGCTCATTGTGTTCGATGTGGAGTCGACGGGACTCAACATCACCAAGGACCGCATCATCGAGCTGAGCTATGTGAAAGTGTATCCCGACGGGCACGAGTCGTCGCACACCTACCGCATCAACCCCGGCATGCCCATCCCGGCCGCCTCGATTGCCGTGCACCACATCACCGACGCTGATGTGGCCCACTGCCCCACCTTCGCGCAGCTGGCGCAGGAGATTGCCGGCGTGTTTGAGGGCTGCGACATCGCCGGCTTCAACAGCAACAACTTCGACATCCCCCTGCTGGCGCAGGAAATGGCCAAAGCCGGCGTGGAGTTCGACATCAAGCAGTGCCGGTTTGTGGACGTGCAGACCATCTACCACAAGCGCGAGAAGCGCGACCTGGCCGCCGCCTGCCGCTTCTACTGCGGTGTGGAGATGGAGAACCACCACAACGCCATGGCCGACGCGCGCACCACGCTCAACGTGCTCAAGGCGCAGCTCGACCGCTACCCCGACCTGGAAAACGACATCGGGAAGCTGTCGGCCTACTCTTCCCACACGCGCAATGTGGACCTGGCCGGGCGCGTTGTGCTCAACGACAAGGGCCAGCCCACCATCAACTTTGGCAAATACCGTGGCCAGCTGCTCGACGATGTTCTTGCCAACGACCCCGGATATGCGGGATGGGTGATGAACAGCGACTTTGCCGACGACACCAAGCGCGTCTTTGCCGAAGCCAAGCAGCGAGTCAATGAGCAACGCCGCCTCAATGCCCTAAAGGAAAAGTTCAATAATCGATAGCCAATATGCTCAAGGATAAGCATATCATAGTTGGAATCACTGGCGGAATAGCTGCCTTCAAGACGGCCACGTTGGTGCGCTTGCTCGTCAAAGCCGGCGCCGAGGTGCAAGTGGTCATGACACCCAACGCGCGCGAGTTCATCACGCCCGTCACGCTGTCCACACTCAGCGGCCGGCCCGTGATCAGCGAGTTTTTCACCGCCAACACCGGCCAGTGGAACAGCCATGTGGACCTGGGTCTGTGGGCCGACGCCATGGTGGTGGCCCCCGCCACCGCCTCCACCATCGGCAAGATGGCCAACGGCGTGGCCGACAACATGCTCGTCACCACCTATCTCTCGGCCAAAGCGCCGGTGTTTGTGGCCCCGGCCATGGACCTCGACATGATGCGGCATCCGTCCACCGTGCGCAACCTGGAGCTGCTCCGCAGCTATGGCAACCACATCATCGAGCCGGCCGAGGGCGAGCTGGCCAGCCACTTGATAGGCAAAGGCCGCATGGAAGAGCCGGAGAACATTGTGCTCGTGCTCGACGACTTCTTCGCCAGAGGGCAAGACCTGGCGGGCCGGCGCGTGGTCATCACCGCCGGGCCCACCGTGGAGCGCATCGACCCGGTGCGGTACATCAGCAACTTCTCCAGCGGCAAGATGGGCTTTGCCCTGGCCGAGGAGTGTGCGGCGCGCGGCGCGCAGGTCACCCTGGTGGCTGGCCCGGTGAGCCTGTCCACGCGCCACCCGGCCATCGAGCGCGTTGATGTGGAGAGCGCCGAGCAGATGCTACAGGCCACCCTGGCCGCCTTTGGCCAGGCCGACGTGGCCATCCTCTGCGCCGCTGTGGCCGACTACCGTGTCGACAACGTGGCACAGCACAAAATCAAGCGCGAAGGCAACGAGCCTCCCGTGCTGCGCCTGGTGCCCAATCCCGACATCGCCCTGGCCACCGGCCAGGCCAAGCGACCGGGGCAAATCACCGTGGGCTTCGCGCTCGAAACCGACAACGAGCAGGCCAACGCCCTGGGCAAGCTCCAGCGCAAGCACCTCGACATGATCGTGCTCAACTCACTGCGCGACCCCCAGGCCGGATTCCAGGTCGACACCAACCGCGTGACCATCATCACCGCCGACGGCCGGCAGACCCCCTACCCGCTCAAGAACAAGCGCGAGGTGGCCGCCGACGTTGTCGATGCCATACATCAACTCATCCTCAGTCAGAAAAATGCGTAGAAGATTTCTCATCGCCGCCGCAGCGTGGGCGCAGGACGAAGCCCAGGAGCTCAACTGCACCGTCGAGGTCAACGCCAGCAAGGTGGGAAACGTCAACAAAGACGTGTTCAACACCCTGCAGCAGGCCATTTCCGACTATATGAACACAACCAAGTGGACCGACGCCCAGTTTGGCTACAACGAGCGCATCGTGTGCAAGCTCTTTTTCACCATTTCGGAGTACAACGACGGCACCGGCGAAATGAAAGGCGACCTGCAGATACAGTCGCAGCGGCCCGTCTACAACAGCTCCTACACCACCACGGTGATCAACTTCAAGGACACCAAAATCGACTTCACCTACATGGAGAACGACCCGCTCACGTTCAACGAGCAGGAGATGCAGAGCAACCTCACGGCCATCCTCAACTTCTACGCCTATCTGATCATCGCCATGGACTTCGACACCTTCGCGCCGAACGGCGGCGACCCCTACTACGAGAAGGCCGCCAACGTGGTGCGGCTGGCCCAAGGCTCGGGCGAGACGGGATGGAGGGCTTTCGAGGACACCAAAAACCGCTCGGCTGTCATCAGCGCCTTCACCGACTCGCAGACCGCCGGCATTCGCGAGGTGCTCTACCAGTACCACCGGCAGGGTCTCGACCAGATGGTGGTGAGCGTCGACAAGGGCCGCGCCAACATCACCAAGCAGCTCGAAACGCTCAAGAAAATCTACGACGCCAACTCGATGAGCGTGTGCCTGTCGATGTTCCGCGACGCCAAGTTGGACGAGCTGGTCAACATCTACAGCAAGGCCAACTCAAGCGAAAAGGAGAGCGTCTATGAGACCCTCTACCCCATCTACCCCACTGACCTCGAACGCCTCGACAAAATCAAAAAAGTGTCGGACGACACGTTCTGACGCCCCGCACGCCACCACACGCTTCATCCTGATTCATGCTCACCACGCTCCACATCAGCAACTATGCGCTCATCGACCACCTTGAGGTGACCTTCGACCCCGGGCTCACCATCATCACCGGCGAGACAGGGGCCGGAAAATCCATCATCCTAGGCGCGCTGTCGCTCATCCTGGGCGAGCGCGCCAGCGCACAGGCCATCCGCGACAAGCAGGCCAAAACCGTGGTCGAGGCCACCTTCGCCGTCGACGGCTTCGGGCTCGAACCCTACTTCGACGAAATCGACGTGGACTACTGCCCCGAGTGCATCCTGCGCCGCGAGGTGGGGGCTGGCGGACGGTCGAGGGCCTTTGTCAACGACACCCCCGTGCAGCTGGCCACGCTCAAGCAGCTCGCCACACGGCTGGTCGACATCCACTCGCAGCACAGCAACATGCTGCTCGCCACTGCGGCCTTCCAGCTGCGCATCCTCGACACCATCGCCCATCACCAGCCGCTGCTCGACCAGTACGCCCAGACCTACCAGCAGCTCACTCAGGCCGAGCGCGACCTGGAGAAAATGCGGCGGCAGCTCGCCCAGGCGCAGGCCGAGCACGACTACATCGCCTTCCAATGCAACCAACTGCAGCAGATGCGCCTCACCCCCGGCGAAGACCAGCAGCTCGAGGCCCTGCAACGGCGACTGGCTGGCTCCAGCCACATCAAGCAGACGCTCTGGCTCGTGCACAACGACATCGACGGCGACGACACCGACGGCGGCGGCTCGATGCTGTCGCGACTCAAGCAGTCGGCCTCGCAACTCGCGCAGCTCGAGACCATGCTCCCCGAAGCCGCCGAACTGAGCCAGCGCACCAGCGCCACGCTCATCGAACTCAAGGACATCGCCGCCACCGTGCAGGACCTGCTGGCCACCCTCGAGTCCGACCCCGAGCAACTCGAGCGCGTCGAAACCCGGTTGGGCGAAATCTACGACCTGGAGCGCAAACTCGGAGCCGACTCGGTCGACGCCCTGCTCGACTTGCAGCACGACTACGAAGCCCGTCTGGCCGCCATCGACGGCGCCGACGAGCAGCTCGCCCAGCGTCAGGCACAGGTCGACGCGCTCCGCAGCGAGGCCACCGCGCTGGCCTGCCGCCTGACCGAAGGCCGCCAGCAAGCGGCCGCCCAATTCGAGCAGCAACTACTGCCCATGGCCACCGAGCTGGGGCTGAAAAACCTGCGCTTCCACGTCGACTTCAGCGCCACCGCGCTGACGGCCAGCGGAGCCGATGCCGTCGACTTCATGATGGCCTTCAACAAGAACCAGGCGCCCATGCCGCTGCGCGACACCGCGTCGGGCGGCGAGATGTCGCGCATCATGCTATGCATCAAAGCCATCATAGCCAGCACCATGAACCTGCCCACCATCATTTTCGACGAGGTCGACACCGGCGTGTCGGGCGATGTGGCCAGCCGCATCGGTGCCATGATGGCCGGCATAGCGCGCTCGATACAGGTGATTGCCATCACCCACCTGCCGCAAGTGGCCTCGCACGGCCAGCACCACTACCAGGTCTACAAGACCGACGAGGCCGACTCCACGCTGACGTCCATCCGCCGCCTCGACGATGAGCAGCACGTGCTCGAGATAGCCCGCATGCTCAGCGGTCGCCAGCTCGACGAGGCCGCCATCCGCAACGCCCAATCGCTCATCAGCCAAAACACAACCAAATGATGACCAACACCGATACCCACCCCACCCCGTCGCAACACTATGTGTATGGCCTTCACGCCGTGATCGAGGCCATCGACTCCGGCCGCCCCATCGACAAGATCCTGCTCCGCCGCGACCTGCGCGGCGACCTGGTGGCCGAACTCATCGACAAGGCCCGCGCCGCCTCGGTGCCCGTGCAGCGAGTGCCTGAGGAGCGCATCAACCGCGTCACCCGCAAGAACCACCAGGGGGCGTTGGCGCTCATGGCCGCCGTCGACTATTGCACGGTGGAGCAACTCGTGCCCACGCTCTACGAGCAGGGCGACAACCCCTTTCTGGTCGTGCTCGACGGAGTGACCGACGTGCGCAACTTCGGTGCCATCGCCCGCACCTGCGAGTGTGCCGGAGCCAGTGCAATCGTCATCCCGCAGCACGGCAGTGTGGGAGCCACGCCCGACGCGGTCAAGACCTCGGCCGGAGCACTCAACTATCTGCCCGTGTGCCGGCAAAGCAACCTTGTGGCGGCGCTGCGCTATCTGCGCGACAGCGGCTTCGCCATCGTGGGCACCAGCGGCGAGGGGGCAGAACCCTACACCGCCGTCAGCTACACAGGCCCGGTGGCCCTTGTGCTCGGAGCCGAAGACCGCGGCATCTCGCCCGAGGTGGAGCGGCTGTGCCAGCACCGCGTGGCCATCCCGGAGTTCGGCAACATCCGCTCGCTCAACGTGTCGGTGGCCGCCGGCATCATGATCTACGAGGTCGTGCGGCAGCGACTGCTCGACAACCAGCGCGTGGACTGAACGCTCGCGCGCTCCCCCACTCCGCCAACGGCGCATTTTGCCGTTTCGGCAATATGTTGTAACTTTGCACCACCATTTATTCATCCATTATCGCAAAATGATCAACCGCATCCTCATCAGGGTTAAAGCGCTGCAGTGCTTCTACAGCTATAGGCTCACCAAGCCCGCCGGCCGCACGCCCGAACAAGCCCAGGCCGAACTCGACACCGCCTTCCAGAAGTCGCACGAGCTCTACTACTATCTGCTCCACCTGGTGGTAGAACTCACCGACTTGCAGGACCGCCGCCTCGACGACGCCAAGCACAAATTCTTGCCCACCGAGCAGGATCTCAACCCCGACACCCGCTTTGTGGACAACCGTCTGGCGCAGGCCCTGCGGCAGAACGAGGAGTTCAACCGATTCTGCCGCGACCACCTCGTGGCCTGGGACGACATCATCTTCCTCAGGTCGATGCTCGACCGCGTGCTCCACAGCGAGCCTTATGCCGACTATATGGCCCTCGAGCAGGCCACCCTGCACGACGACTGCCAGCTGTGGGTCACACTGCTGCGCGACGTGCTGGCCGAGGACCAGCTGTTTGCCGACACCGTCGAGGCCCGCTCGATGCATTGGAGCAGCGAGGACATCGACGTGATGGTCGATTTCGCCATCAAAACCATGCAGCGCATCGAGCGCAACGACCCCGAACCGCTGTTCCCCATGTTTGCCAATGACGAAGACAGCCGTTTCGGCCCCGACCTGCTTGAGTGCTCCATACGGCAGTACGACGACAACAACGCGCTCATCGACAGCCTTGTGCACACCGAACGCTGGAACAACGACCGCGTCGCGCTCATGGACCGCCTGATCATGAGCATGGCCATCACCGAGCTTAAGGGCTTCGACTCCATTCCCACAGTGGTCACGCTCAACGAGTATATCGAACTGGCCAAGACGTTCAGCACGCCCAACAGCGGCCGATTTGTCAACGGAGTGCTCAACGCCGCCCTGGTGCACCTGCGCGAGCAAGGATTGCGGCCCGAATTGAATTCGTAATTTCCAATAATTTATACACATATGTTACTCAACTACCTTCTCTTGGATGCCGCCCCGAGCGGCGGTGCTGCCGGCAGCGGCTGGAGCACGCTCATCATGATTGCCATCCTGATTGTGATTTTTTATTTTTTTATGATCCGTCCGCAATCGCAGAAACAGAAAAAAATCACCGAGTTCCGCTCCTCGCTCAAGAACGGCGACAAGGTCATGACCGCCGGCGGCATCTACGGACGCATCCGCGAGGTGAAGGAGAAAGCCGTCATCCTTGAGGTGGCCGACGGCGTGCGCATCAAGGTCGACATCAGCTCCATCTACCAGTCGATGCAAGACGTGAACGAAACCGGTTCAAATCCCAAAGAGCAGCAGTGAGTTTCTGGTCCGAAAAATATCGGCAGCTCAAGCATCCGCGCATCGGTTCCAACCGCACGCGTTCCATCCTTCTCTACCTGAGCTTTGTGGTCATCTCGGCCGCCTTTTGGGCGTTTCTCACCGCAGGCGAGTACATGACGCGCAGCATCGAGATACCCGTGGAATACCGCCTGCCCGCCAGCGCGCGGTTTCTCACGCCGGTGCCCGACACCATCACGGTCACCATCAAGGAGCGCGGGCGCTTCTTCTTGCGTGCCATGTTCGGCCAGGTGCCCCGGCTCACCATCGCCGTCGACGCCGCCGAGGGCGAGGGCACTTTCAAGTACGACGCCGCCCATCTGCGCAAAGCCATCGTGCGCCTGCTCGGCGCCCAACCGCAGGAAATCATCATCCTGCCCGAAAGCATCACCGCGCGCTACAGCGAGCACAGCAAGCGCGTGCCCGTCAAGTACGACATCGTGGCCACTCCGGCCGCCACCTTTGTGCAGAACGGCTTTGTGGAGCACAGCACCGACTCGGTGATCGTCTTCGCCGACTCCAAGACGCTCAAGCAAATCAACGAGGTGTACACCTACCACGTCAAGGAGACCGACCTACGCGACACACTGCGCCGCACCGTGCACATCTCGCCCGTCAAGGGTGCTGTGGTCGAGCCGTCGTCGGTGGCCGTGGTTGTGCCCATTGAGAAGCTCCGGCCCGTCACCAAAACGGTGCCCGTGGTGGTGCGCAACGCCCCGCCGGGCGTCAGCATCGTCTTTTTCCCGGCTAGCGTCGACGTGCACTACTACGCTCCCGAGAGCCTCGTGCGCTCCACCGACGGCGTGGTGACTCTCGTGGTGGACTACAACACCATCGACCTCACCACCGCCGGCAACAAGGCCGCTGTGCAGGTGGGCGAGGCCTCGGGCGTGTTCCACGACGTGACCCCGATGACCGACAGCGTGGAATACATCATCGAGAAGAAGTGAGCGCGCGCAGCTGCGCCCGCGGGCCAAAGAGCCTCGCCGCAGCCCGCCACATGCCCCCAATCCCGAATCGCACGACACCATGACAGCACTCGACGTACTCAAAAAACACTGGGGCTACCCCGCCTTCCGCGGCCTGCAAGAGGAAATCATCGCCTCGGTGCTCGACGGCCGCGACACCCTGGGCCTGATGCCCACCGGCGGAGGCAAGTCGCTCCCCCTCCAAGTGCCCACGCTCATGCGGGACGGCCAGGAGCGGGTGGACGCCCCCATCGGCTCGCTGGTGAAAGACCCAGAGGACGGCCCCCCCGCCCGCCACATCAAGGCCGCCTACCTCTGCTCCGGCCTCACGCGCACCGAGGTGATGCGCACCTACGAGCGCTGCCGCTACGGCGGCTGCAAGTTCCTCTACGTGTCGCCCGAGCGCTTGGCCTCCACGGCCTTCCTCCAGCAGCTGCGCCTCATGCCCGTGTGCCTGATTGTGGTCGACGAGGCGCACTGCATCTCGCAGTGGGGCCATGACTTCCGCCCCTCGCTGCTGCGCATTGCGGGCGTGCGCCCGCTGCTGCCCGGCGTGCCCGTGCTCGCCCTCACCGCCACCGCCACCAAGCAGGTGGAGGCCGACATCCTGCAGCGGCTCGAAATGCAACGGCCGGTGGTGCTGCGCAAGAGTTTCGCGCGCGACAACCTCACCTACGTGGTCCGCCCCACCACCGACAAGCCCGCCGAACTGGTGCACATCCTCAACTCGGTGGCCGGCTCGGCCATTGTCTACACCCGCAGCCGCAAGCGCTGCAAGCAGGTGAGCGACGAGCTCGGCCAGCGCGGCATCGCGGCCGACTACTATCATGCCGGCCTCGCCGCCGAGGTCAAGAACCACAAGCAGAACCGATGGAAGAGCGACCAGTGCCGCGTGATGGTGGCCACCAACGCCTTCGGAATGGGCATCGACAAGCCCGACGTGCGCGTGGTGGTGCACATCGACGTGCCCAGCTCGCTCGAGGAATACTACCAGGAAGCCGGACGCGCCGGACGCGACGGGCGCCGCTCCTACGCCGTGCTGCTCGTCAGCACCACCGACCGCCGCACCCTGCGCCGCCGCCTCGCCGACGCATACCCCGACAAGCAGTTCATCCGCCGCGTCTACGAGCTCACCGGCAACTTCCTCGGCGTGGCCCTCGGCAGCGGCTACGACCGCACCTACGACTTCAACTTCGGCCTATTCTGCCGCACCTACAAGCTGCCCGTTCTGCCCACCCACAACGCCCTGCGCATCCTCACCGCCGCCGGCTACATCGACTATGTGGAGGAGATGGACTCGCAGTCGCGCATCATGATTGACGCCCGCAAGGACCAGCTCTACAACCTGCCCACCACCACCCCCGGAGCCGACCGCGTGCTCATGGCCGTGCTCAGGCTCTACACCGGCCTGTTTGCCGACTATGTGAACGTGAACGAAGACGTGATTGCCATGCGCTCGGGGGTCGACGCGCAGCACGTCTACGACTCGCTGCTCGAGCTCACGCGCATGCACATCCTGCACTACATCCCCCGCAAGCGCACGCCCTACGTCACCTACACCACCTCGCGCGAAGAGCCGCGCCACGTGCTGCTGCCCCGCGAGGTCTACGAGCTGCAAAAGCAGCGCATGGAGCAACGCATCGAAGCCGTTATCCACTACGCCTACAGCACCGACGGCTGCCGCGAACTCACATTGCTCAACTACTTCGGCGAGCAAACCGAGGCCCACTGCGGCCACTGCGACCTCTGCATCGAACAGCGGCAACGGCAGCAAAGCACCAGCGCCGATGTGCAGCAGGGAATCCTCTACATGGCCAGCCAGCATCCGCGCGCCCTGGCCGACTTCATCCGCACCCTGGCCTTCCCCGCCGACGACATCTGCAAGATGGTCGACTTCCTGGTCGACGAGGGCTACCTAGTCCGCAACGCCGACGACACCTACTGTGCGCCCAAAACCTGACGCAAAACGTCATGCCCCATTGCACGGTCAGAGCGTCAAAGCCTCATCATCTTTTGCCAGGATTACATTGCCACACTCTCTTGGCGGACGTCTTGCCCCCCCTAAGTCAATTTAATGTTGTAGTGATTCGCTGTTGTTTTGGATGTTGTTGTCGCTCTTCTGTGTGCAGGCCGTGAGCATTCCGCCCATCAGCACAGCCGCGACTTTCTCCCTAATCAATCATCTCAACCCTAAACCCTAAACCCTATCAGTACCAGTCGTGCTTCTCGTTGCGGTTGAGGGCGGCAATGTCGGCCATCTCTTGGTCGGTGAGCACGAAGTCGAAGATGTCGATATTCTCGGCGATGTGTGCCGGGTTGCTGCTGCCGGGAATAGCGACGACACGCCGCTGGTAGTGCCAGCGCAGGATGACCTGCACGAGTGTCTTGCCGTGAGCGTCTGCTATGCGTTGCAGCACGGGGTCGCTCAGCAGTTCCGACTGATGGCCACGACCGCCAAGCGGATACCATGCCTGCACGACAATGCCCTGGCTGTGGATATAATCGACCACCTCCGTGTCCTGATAGTAGGGATGTATCTCGTTCTGCACCAGCACGGGCTTGATGCTCACCTGCGGCAGGAAGCGTTTCAACTCGTCGATATAAAAACATGAGATGCCGAGCGAACGAATCAGCCCCTTGTGCACGAACCGCTCCATCGCCTTGTAGGCTTTCACGTCGTTGTCGCCAGGATGATGCAGCAGCATGATGTCCACATAGCCGATGTCGAGTTTGTCGATGCGCTCCTGTATGGCCGGCTCTGGGTTGGCGAACTGCTGTCCGGGATAGATTTTGGTGATGACGGTGATGTCCTCGCGACGGCAGATGCCGTCGGCGATGGCCTGGCGCACGGCGCGACCGAGTTCCTCCTCGTTGCCGTACATATAGGCGGTGTCGATGAGCCGGTAGCCGTTTTTCAGGGCCGTATAGACCGAGTTGAAGCACGTCTCGCCCTTGAGCGAGTAGGTGCCGATGCCGAATACCGGTATTTGGAGTCCGTTGTTAAGCATAAGCGTAGGTGCTAAATGTTGTTCGTTGAATGAAAAGGTGATGCTGTCGATGTTGCTGACAGGAATTTGTTCGGTCCAGCCATCATTATAGTGTATCCTCATGCTTTGTGCATGGGTGAGCAACGTCGTAGCCATCAGACAGGCGGTGGCAAAGTGTCGTAGTTCTTTCATGTTCTTCTCCATATTATATGATACTATACCTTATCCACACGGAGTCGTTGCCCATCTGGCGGACGCTCTTTAAGCGGAGCATGTAGGGATGGGTATGGTCGGACTCGATGCCGTCGAAGGCTGCGCAGAAGCCCTCGCGACCGTCGATGGCAGCACCGTAGAGCATGCTCACCTCGTCGAGTAACCCTTCGCGCAGAAAACTGCCGTTGATGTGGCCGCCACCAACAATCCCCACCCTCTCGCTGCCGAACTCACACTGCAGGATGTTGAGCGCACGGGGCAGGTTGATGGCCTTCTCTCCGGTTGCTATGTGGGAGATGCTGCGGCTGCGCAGATAGTCGAGGTATTCGCGCGAAGCCTGTTGGCTCACGATGCAGATGCGGTCGGGCGTGTCGTCCACCGGCCATCGCAGGGTGCCGCGTGTGTCCACCACCGCCTCCCACCGCTTCGAGTCGTGGCTTTTGTAAATCTCCTCGCGACCCACAGGCGTAGCGTCTTGGGGTACGAACAGTTCTTTCTCGGCATAGTGGTTCACGGCGGTTGTCTTTCCCTCGATGGTCGTGTCGAAGCAGAGCATTTCCAACGCCTCATAGTATTCGTTGCCACCTATCTGCTCCGTCATGTCGCAGTCGATGCGACCGTCTATCGATGCCATCATGTGGCAAATCACGTAGGGTCTCTTCATATTTCCTTAACTTGTATTTAAATCTAGTGCAAAAATACAGCGAAATCCGCTTCATGGGGCTATCCTGATCGACGGAAGACCAACCATTTTTGTCTTTTTGTTTCAGGTGCCATCTAATTTTTTTGAAATGCGCAGGATGTGCAGAAAAAAGTGAGGCAAGTGTCTGTTTGCCAGACATTTGCCTCATATTTCGCTAATTTTCAGCGTTTTTTCGCTTATTCTTCCACTGCTGCCTGCGCGGCTGTTATTCGGTTTTGCCAGTGAGCGAGTTAGACGTTTGTTCAAATCCATATTAAATCATGTCGGTGTTATGAGGTCGTAATACATCTGCACCGCCGCCTCCGTGGCGAATGCCTGCGCCCATTCCTCGTAGCTGCGCTCCAGTCCGCTGTTCTCGTCGAGGTAAGGCGACTTCCACATCTTGATGACCGAGGTGGTTATCTTGTCGAGGTCTTTCCCGAAAGCGTCTATCAGTTCCGTGCCGTATTGCTCGGCAAGCAGCTCTCCCCAGTCTTCAAGCTCGCAACCGGGATGCAGCAGCAGCACCTCGAACGCTGCGTGCCGAAGCTCGTCCATCGCCGCGTCCTGATGTTTCACTTGCTCAACCGCCTCCATGAGCAGGTCGAACTTGCGTCTTGCTATGTCGTCATTGCTCATGTTTTGTAGCATTTATGGCAGTAAGTTCTGCCGTTCCGTTCTGCTTCTTCTCTCGTAAATTGCTTTATTTCTTCTCCACATGACAAGATGCCACCGCATGTATCACTTGCGTGGAACCGCTTTGCATTCTCGCTCGTGCATATCCACACGCTATCTTGCATCTGCACCGTGTTAATGTCTATCTTTACAACCTTGTCTTTATTGTCAGAACAAGATAATAATACAAGCCCAAGACAAAAAATCAATAGTAGTCTCATTGGATATTTTGTTTTAATTATCTTCATCAACGCTTCTCAAATCATTAAGATATTCGTCTTTGTGAATGACATATTCTGCTTCCTTAATTCCACAAATAGGGCACATCCATTTTCCCTTGAGTCGTGCAACATGTTCAATGGTAATTTTGGGTGAACGACCAAGAATTTCACACATCGTTGAATAGTGGAAAAGACTGTCTGACTCGCAAATGATGACAATCTTTTTGGATTCAATCGCCCAATCTATTGAGTCTTTCTTTGTCTCGCTATCAGCATGTTGCTTTTTGGGAGAAAAATATATGCCCATTGCTATTCCTGCTACGAATATAAGTAAGAATACACAACATGAAGCTATACCAGAATAGTCGTGACGACTCATCTCTGCATCAGAATTTTAATTGTTCGCTCTTTTTCCTCGAGGAGCCTCTCCAACATTGTCACGCGTTCCTGAAGCACGGCAGCGTCGCCCATGGTAACGTTGCCTGCCACATTGTTGTTGCCAGTCACGGCCACGCTGCCGTCACCGTTCGCCACCGCACTTTGCCCATCATGTTCTCTGAAGAAATAACTGATAGGCATTTTTGTCACATCGGCAATTCTTTCGATAGTTGATGTGCGGACATCTTTGGCTGTAAGAATTGCACTTATAGTTTGTGGGGTCACACCCATTTCCTCGGCAAGTTTTCTTTGAGTTATGCCGAGGTCGTCAATCATTGCCTTTAGTTGTTTTCCAGTCATATCAGTCTGTTGTCTTGTTAATAAATCTTAAAAATTGCAGAAAATAAGACATTAGTCTTGTATAAATCAAATTAGCGTCTTATCTTTGCACCGAATTAAGTGCCGTTGCAATGCAACTCACTTACTTAAAAGGGTTCAAAGTTAAACATTTTAATTGATATAGACGATAAAACTATGGCAAAAAATCAAGAAAAAAATCAGATGCGTGTCATTCGTGAGACGCAGGTGAACACTCCCGAGAGTATGCTCACCATAGAACAGGGTGCGACTGTAGAAGTATCGTGTGTGGATTTTGCTCCTTTCAGCACAGTAAAGAGCGCGTCCACACGCCTCAACCAGCGTGCAGGCTTTACCGAGTTTGAAGTAACCACGCCAGACAACGGCGCGACCATCATCATCAAGCGCAACAAGAACAACAACCAATAAAGCAATAGCCTTATGAAAAAGATTTTCCTTTCAATCATGCTGGCACTTGCTGCACTCACCTGCACCGCCGGCACCATCGTCAAGAGCGACAACACTGTGCGCATCGAACAGACTACAGCCAAGCCCGGCGAGACTCCCACCGGCTACTGCTGGGAAGACCGCGACGGCAAGTACCCCATCTATCAGGGCAGCAAGGGCGGCTACTTCTATTACAAGGTCGCCAAGAGCGGCAAGAACGCCGGCCAGCCCGTCAAGCGCTACCTCTCCAAGGAAGACCGCGAGAAACTCAACCAAATCCGCAACAACAAGTAACCAATACCGCCATGGCTATCAACTACCGCAAAATAAAATCGCAAATTCGCTGCGAGAAGCATGGCAAGCGCACGAAGTTCTTCTTCGACCCCACGCCCGTGCAACGATTTGACGACGTGATACCCATCGCCGCATGGAGCAAGAAACAACTACTTGACGTTATTGCCTTTTTCACCAACAACGATGTGGACTGGAAAGGCAACAAGATTGAAACATTCAGCAAACATTTTAAACTCTAAACACCACACAGTCATGAAAAAGTATCTCATCCCCCTGCTCAACTGGCGCGTCCTCGTCTTGACGGTTCTCGCCATGATGGCGTTAGTCCTCATCCTGGGCGACACCGACGACCTCACCGTGTTCATGTTCATCAAGCCCGCAGGCTTCGGCCTCGGCTACCTCTGCTATCGCCTCTCACGCTACTGGGACAACCGCGGTCTCATCAACGAACTCAGCGTCTATTCCGAAAACCTCTGAACCATGTCAATGTTCATCACCTTCCCCGACCGCTGTGTGTCCTACGACACATTCATGGACGACCTCTCCGCACGTATCGTCCGCAACATGCAGCGTGCCGAGGCTGACCCGAAGACGGTAAGCCAGCGGCAGGCCTACGCCATCTTCGGGCGTGCCAACATTGACCGATGGCGCAGGGAGGGACGCGTGCATCCGTGCAAGCGACCGGGGAAAGTGGAGTACTGCATGGCCGACCTGCGCCTGCTGCAACAGACACAACAAGATTATTTCAAAAGATAACAATTATGGACTACGCAATCTACAAGACCAGCGACGGCAAGCAGCCGCGCATCATCCACCGCTTCACACAGGAAGCATGTAACCACCAAGCCAAACGTGCGGCGCGAAAGAAGCTGGACGACATGCGACACCACGCTCTGCAACACTATGACAACAAAAGGAGCTTCCAAGGAACGCCCGACGACTTCGAGTACGACTACATCACCAGCGTCAACACCTCCGAGCGCATCCGCTTCTACATCGCGCAACTGAAATCATAATCTCAGGTTCAATATAATCGCGCCAACGGAGAGGACTACCACCTCGCAAGGCAATAAACCGTTGACAGTCGGAAATAGACCGACAGGGACAGTGGAGCAGCGGTAGCTCGCGGTCTAATCCCAGCCGAGGCGCAGGTTCGACACCTGCCTGTCCCACCAAGAAGACTTATTTATGTTTAACTCATTAATTTCTATCAGACATGAGCAAGATTAATCTTACCGTCGAACAGCTTAACAGCATGAAAGCGTTCGACATCGCGAAATCCGAAATCGTTCGCGACAAGTTCATCACCATCTACGACACCCTTTGGGGTGCTGGTACCGGCGAGCAGGCCTACGAGCGCGAGAGTATCTACTTCAACAAGATACTGCGCGAGAAGCCCGAGCTGCAGAAGTGCACGCCGTTCTCGCTGTTCACCGCGTTCATCGACATCGCGGTGTGCGGCCTCACTCTCGAGCAAGGGACACGCGCCCTCTGCTACCTCATCAAACGTAACACCAACATCGGCACACGCGAACGCGCCGTGTGGGAGGTGCGCGCCCGCCTCGAAATCTCCGCCTACGGAGAGCTGGTGCTCCGTGAGCGAGCAGGACAGATACGGCACGCCGACAACCCCGTGCTGGTCTATTCAGGCGACGAGTTCTCTTTCTCCGACCGCAACGGACAGAAAGTCGTGAACTACACCTGCCACCTGCCGCACAACGGACAGCGCATCATCGCCTGCTACCTGCGCATCACACGCGCCGACGGCAGCATCGACTATTCGGTGATGACCGAGGAGGACTGGGTGCGCCTCGCGCAGTACAGCGCGCGCCAGAGCAGCAAGAACATCGCCAACGAGCTTTACGGAGTGGACGCTAACGGTGTCGTCAATATCGACCCGGGCTTCCTCATGGCCAAGTGTGTCAAGCACGCCTTCAAGACCTACCCCAAAGTACGCATCGGCCGTGGCTCCGTGTTGCAAAGCCAGCAGGTCGAGGAGAAAGAAATCGAAATCAACAACGACCTCTACGGCGTCGAGGGCGTTGACCCCGAGACTGGCGAAGTGATTGAGCCGGCAGTCATGCCGCGTGCCGCGTCGTTCGGCCCTCCTGCCAACGACATTTCCGCAGGTGTAACCGTTGAAACCGACGACGACGATGCCTTCTGAGAATAAAAAGAGCGCGTGCAAAGGGTGCCGCATGGCATACAACGCACTGAACGGCCTCTACTGCACGCGCCTCAAACGCTACGTAGAATACAGCAAGGTGCAGCCTTGCACACAGATTTTCCAACCACAAAAATAACAACATCATGGCTAATGAACTTACAATATTTGAGCCGCAGAGCGTAGGGACGATAGCACAAGTCGCGCCGCAGGCTTACAAAGAGAACACCATTTCACACGACCGCTGCATCCAGTTCGGCAAGGAACTGCTAAAGCGTGTCGAGACCGAGGGCATGTCCGACAGCCTCGACCAAGAGATTGCCGTCTTCATCGACCGCGCCAAGAAGACGTTGAAGAAGATGAACGGCAAGCGTTCAGCCGTCACGCAAATCTTCGACACCATCCGCTCCGCCTATACCGGGCTGGAGAATGAAGTTGACCCGGCAAAGAAAGGCACCGTGCCTGCACAGTTGCAGGAAGTGCGCAACAAGTATGCCGCCAAGAAACGCGAGGAGCGCGAGGCCGAGCTTCGCCAGCGTCAGCAGGAGCAGGCACGCCTGACGGCGATTTCCAAGTACACCACCGACGTGGAGGAGGACTACACGCGACAGTACAACGCACTTGTCACTGGCACCATCAACCGCCTCATGGAGCTTGACAAGTCGCTCACGCTCGACAACTACGCCATCGTCGCCGACGGCGTGAAGAATACCAGCGACGCGCTGCCGCAGGAGTGGTTCAACAACCTGCGTCCGCAGGTGCTGCTGCCGTCCGCGCTATCTCCCGACGAGGCACGCTCCATTGCCGCTGATGTCAAGCAGAAGATGTACCAGCGTTTAACCGAGCAGTACACCTTTGAGGTATCAGCTACGCGCGACGACATCCTCGACCGTCTGCCAAGCAAGCGCAAGGAACTGGAGCGCATGGCGAAAGCCAACGCCGAGGAGGCCGAGCGCATCCGCAAGGCTATGGAGGAACGCGAGCGCAAGGAAGCCGAGCAGCGCGAAAAGGAACGCGCCGAGCGCGAGGCAAAGGAGAAAGCCGCCGCCGAACTGGCAGCGCAAAAGCAGGAAATGGACAGCCTCTTTGGCGAGGCGCAACTGACCGAAATGGCCTACCAGCCCAAGACGCAGGTGAAGAAACGCATCAACGTCCTCAACGCCGAGGGCTTCATGCCCATTGTCGGCATGTGGTGGTCGCACTACGGATGCACACTCTCCGTCGCCGAGCTTGAAAAGGAGTTCAAGAAGCAACTCACGTTCTGCAACAAGCTGGCCAACGACAAGGCCAACCCCATACTAATCCAGTCGGAGCATGTTGAATATGTTGACGACGTAAAAGCCAAGTAAGATGGAAGCATTGAGGAGTATCCCGACTGCTGGCTACTTTGAGCGTAGTGAGGTCAGTAATTCTGACCTCACGGCTCTCAAAGAACTGCTGCACCCACGTCCCATGTTCGGTGACCGTGAGGCGGCGTTCCGCTTCGGCACGCTCGTTGACGCTATCATCACCGAACCCGAGCGCGTGAACTACTACCAGTACACCGTCGATGACGTGCAGTACACCGAGGACGAGTTCCGTCACGCACAGGAAATGTATCGCGCACTACGCGCCGAGGCAAGGCGTGACCCGTTCCTCGCCAAGGTGCTGGAGGTGGCCGACACACAAAAGGTCATGGTCAACAAAGACCAGACCATTGAGTATGGCGAGTTCAGCTTCACGCTCGACACGCGCTGCAAGTGGGACTGGTGGCTGTCATTCGGCAACATCGGCTTCGGCGGCGACCTCAAAACGGTGTCCGCTTCCACGCAAAGCGAGTTCGACGACGCGCTCGACTTCTTCGACTGGGACAGGAGCCGCGCTTGGTACATGGACATCGCACGCTCCGACCGCGACTTCATCTACGCCATCAGCAAACGCAACGGCTGTATTTTCAAGAAGCTCATCAACCGCGACGACGACATCTACCGACGTGGCCGCGCCAAGTATGAGGAGCTTGCCTTTCAATACTGGTGCTTGAACCTATAAAAACAATATCATCATGGAGAAAGTAACGACCACTCAGAAGCAATTTGTGCTTAGGCACCTGCAAGAGTACGGCAGCATAGAACCGTTGACCGCATTGCGCGAATACGGCTGCTACCGTCTCGGTGCCATCATATTCAATCTTCGGGCTGACGGCTACAACATCACGACAGAGATAATGAAAGCCAAAAGCAGGATAACAGGAAAGCCTGTGCGCTTCGCCAAATACACCCTCATCGCTTGACATGGACGCTCTTAAACATAACTTGAAGATAGAGCCGTACCAGTACCAGCGTGAGGGTATCTGCTTTGGTCTCGATAAGAAAAGGCTTCTTATCGGCGACGAGCCGGGGCTGGGCAAAACGCTCCAGTCCATCGGCATTGTCGATACCGCCAACGCTTACCCTGCACTCGTTATATGTCCGTCGTCACTTAAAATCAACTGGCAGCGCGAGTTTGAGAAATTCACCGACAAGAAAGCCCTCGTCCTCGACAACGCCTCACGCACGGCATGGCCTTACTTCTTGCAGATGGGCATGTTCCATGTGGCCATCGTCAACTATGAGAGCCTGCGCAAATACTTCGTGTGGGACATACACCGCGCCTCCAAGCGTGTCGCGTTCCGTCTTAAAGACGTGGTGTTCAACGACGCTATAAAGGTGTTCCGCTCCGTCATCATCGACGAGAGCCACCGCGTCAAAGACCCCGGCGCACAGCAGACAATCTTCACGCGCGGCATCGTCGAGGGCAAGGACTGGCGAATACTGCTCTCAGGCACGCCAGTGGTGAACCGCGCCGAGGACTTGGTGGCGCAACTCTCCATCATGGGCAGGCTCCAAGAGTTCGGAGGGCGCGGCAAGTTCCTTGCCGACTACGGCGAGAACGACAACCTCGACGAGTTGTCGCGACAGCTCTACGACCGCTGCATGATACGGCGCGAGAAAACAAAGGTTCTCACGCAGTTGCCCGACAAGACACGCACCGACCTGTATGTGGACATCAGCAACCGCGAGGAATACTACCTCGCACAGGCCGACCTCGCCGAGTACCTGCGCCAGTACAAGGAGTGCGACGACTGGGAGATACGGCGCAAGATGCGCATGGAAGCTCTCGTGAAGTTCATGACGCTGCGCTCGCTCTCCGCCAAAGGAAAGGTAAAGCAGGCCATCGACTTCGTGCGCGTGTTCCTCGACAGCGACAAGCCGCTCATACTGTTCTGCTCCTATCATGAGATAGTGGACGAACTGTGCAAGGCGTTCCCTGATGCGGTGCGCGTCACCGGGCGCGACAACGCCACCAGCAAGCAAGCCGCCGTCGATGCGTTCCAGTCGGGCAAGGCAAAGCTTATCATCTGCTCCATCAAGGCCGCTGGCGTGGGTCTCACGCTCACGGCAAGCAGCAACGTGGCGTTCATCGAGTTCCCTTGGACGTATGCCGACTGCCTGCAATGCGAAGACCGCGCACACCGTATCGGACAAAAGGACAACGTCACCTGCTACTACCTCATCGGGCGTGGCACCATCGACGGCGTTCTCTACAATATCATCCACCGCAAGAAGTCTATCGCCAACCAAATCATGGCGACCGACGATGATATTCCAACCGACGAATTGTATTTCAATGAACTTGTAACAATGTTTTTCAACGACTTGTAATTGATTATGGACAACGAAAAAACCGTAAACGAGATAAAAAGCACCGTACAGGCTTTCACCGAATGGCTCGACACCAACAGCGATGAGTACCTAATGCTTGTATCTAAAGGCGATAGCTCTATACTGGCCGCTAAAGGCGACACTGACAGAATTGTCATGGGGCTTGTGCTTGGGAGTATGCAAGACAAAAGACTAACGTACATCATTCAAAGGGCTGCCAGAGTGATTGAAATAAAGAACACAGTGGACATGCTAATTGGCAAGAAAAAATGATACCACTATCCAACTCCGATTGCAGTTCGCTCTGTCGATACCTGCGTGACGCTGCTTCATTCTACCTGCTTCATGCCGGCAACACAAGGGAGGTTGACAGGGCAAGGCTGCTCTCGATAATGCACGACAAAATAGCGACAAAGATAATTCGCACTCAGTGCGAGCAAATTAAAGAACAAATTAAAACATTAACGACATGACAAAGAAAGAAATCATCAGCGAACTGGTGGGGCGTACCGACCTCTCCACATCACAAGCCACTCACGCCGTTGAGGGCATTATGGACATCGTTGCCGACGCTCTCGTAGAGGGCAAGACCATCCTGCTGCGAGGCTTCGGCTGTATCAAGCTCGTCACACGTGCCGCCAAGCCTGCACGCAACATCAGCAAGGGCGAGACCATCATTGTGCCAGAGCGCAAGCGCGTCAAGTTCACCGCCTACAACGAGCTTCAGGAACGCATTAACCGCGCACAGAAATGAAATTCAACATGCGCAAAACCAAGCCAAGCAAGTACCACGCCGAGAAATCGGGTGGCTACGACTCACGCAAGGAGCATCGCCGCGCCAATGAGTTGCGGCTGCTCCTGCGTGCAGGGCTTATCTCCGACTTGCGCGAACAGGTGCCATACGAACTTATCCCCACGCAACGCGCTCCCGACGGCAAGGTGCTGGAACGCGCCTGCCACTATGTCGCCGACTTCGTCTATACCGACGAGCATGGTAACACCATCGTCGAGGACACCAAGGGCGTGCGTACCGATGTGTACCGTATCAAGCGCAAGCTGATGCTCAAAGTACACGGCATAAGAATTACGGAACGATAAAAACTTCACTTCACATGACAACAAGGCAAACGAAAATCACCAACTACTTCTCTCACGACAGCAACGCCCGGAACGACGCGAAGCTCGTTAACTTGCGCATGAAACATGGTGCCGCAGGTTATGGAGTTTACTTTATGATACTGGAGCGCATGAGGGAGGAGGCCAATTACATGAGTGCCAAAGATTATAACATGATAGCCTTTGACCTTCGTGTCGATGCTGCCCTTGTCAAGTCTGTTGTAGAAGACTTCGGGTTATTCGTCTTCACCAGTAGCGGTGAGTACTTCTACTCCGAGAGTTTCAACAGTCGCATGGAAGTAAAGGACACATCGGCCGCAAAGAGAAGTGCCGCTGGAAAGAAAGGCATGGCGACACGATGGAGCGCGAGGCAGGTAGAGACAACTGCCGACACCGAGCCTGCACCAGTAACCGACTACACCACCGACGACGAGTTCTACAACCGCTTCTTTGGTGCCGACAACAGCGCAAACATTGAGGTGCTGCTCAAAAACTTCGGGCTGAAACCTAACGACAAACCGCTGCTGAAAGCCGTCGCCAAAGATGTCGTTGCCGAATGGAAGTTGTCAAAGAAAACTCACCCCAACTACACCGACTGGTCGCAACATCTTATTTCGCTCATGCGCATACGCTGCGAACGGACGAAAAACGACGAGGCCGGCGAACCGCCTGCGGCCACCGACTACCAGTATAGCGGCGGCTTCGGGAGCAAAGATGTTTAACTGATTAGCTTTTGACGATGAACCAAGAACTGATTGAACGACAAAAACGACTCGCCATCGAAAACCTTGATGCGCAACTCAACCGCGCGTTGAGCAAGATGAAGAAAGAGCTGGCGCACTCACAAGAACTGGCCATTCCTGAAATCTTTAATGTGCACGCCAAAGTGCTGATGCGCGTAGCCAATGAGATTGTGTTGCGACACCAGCGACGCAAGTTCGTCATCGACGACAACAACCGCGACGTGCTGCGC
>CAMVDK010000002.1 GCA_947166165.1 uncultured Porphyromonadaceae bacterium | reverse complement strand
ATGGAACCAAGGCTGGGAAGACTGGTTCGGCAAGTCGAAGGACTATGTGTTCGACTTCGTGACCCCCTACCCCGACTTCGACATCCAGGCCCTGAACGACTACGCCCACAGCCGCGGCATCAGGCTGATGATGCACCACGAGTCGTCGTCGAGCGTGCGCAACTACGAGCGCCACCTCGAGGCCGCCTACCAGCTCATGAACCGCTACGGCTACAACTCGGTCAAGAGCGGCTATGTGGGCAACATCATCCCCCGTGGCGAACACCACTACGGGCAATGGCTGGTGAACCACTACCTGTATGCCATCCAGCTGGCCGCCAAGCACCACATCATGGTCAACGCCCACGAGGCGGTGCGCCCCACCGGCCTGTGCCGCACGTGGCCCAACATGATTGGCAACGAGAGCGCACGCGGCACCGAATACCAGGCCTTCGGAGGCACACAGCCCGGCCACACGGCCATCCTGCCCTTCACACGACTGCAAGGCGGCCCCATGGACTACACGCCCGGCATCTTCGAGATGGACCTGAGCACCTTCGCACCCGGCAACTCGTCGAAAGTGCTCTCCACCCTGTGCGGACAGCTCGCCCTCTACGTGACCCTCTACAGCCCGCTCCAGATGGCCGCCGACCTGCCCGAGAACTACGAGAAGCACCTCGACGCCTTCCAGTTCATCAAAGACGTGGCCGTCGACTGGGACCGCTCCGTCTACCTCGAGGCCGAACCCATGGAATACGTCACCATCGCACGCAAGGCCAAGGGCAGCGACAACTGGTTCGTGGGCAACGTGACCGGCAAGAGCGAGTTCAACTCAACAGTCAAGCTCGACTTCCTCGACAAGGGACGCAAATACGAGGCCATCATCTATACCGACGCCCCCGGCGCCCACTACCGCACCAACCCCGCGGCCTACACCATCACCAAAAAGAAAGTCGACGCCAAAACCGTGCTGCGCCTGCACAGCGCCCCCGGCGGCGGCTACGCCATCACCATCAAGCCCCTGTAAGACAAATGGCGGACGACAACCATATTTCACTCATGAAACAATAAAAACACATGAACTACAATGAATTGAACCGGCATGCGCGCGACTCGCAGCTCCACTTCGACGGCGACAGCCACACCTACACCTGCCACGGCCGGCGGTTCAAGTCGGTGTCGACTGTTGTGGAGAGCTGCTTCGAGCAGTTCGACGCCGATTACTGGGCCGCGCGCAAGGCCCCGGACATGGGCATGACGCCCGAAGCCGTCAAGGCGATGTGGGAACGCAATGGAGAAGCGGCACGCAATCTGGGAACGCAGATGCACGAGAAAATCGAGCGTCACTATCTGGGGCTTCCCAATGCCACTGACGACACCTACCGGCTGTTCAGCCAATTCGCCCAGCAATATGAATTGACCCCATATCGCACCGAATGGGCCATTTACGACGAGGACAGCGGCGTGGCCGGAACGCTCGACTTCTTGAACCTCAAAGATGGCGTATTCACCATCTACGACTGGAAGCGGAGCAACAAAATCATCGTCAACGGCGAGCCCGAAAAGGTGAGCCGGTGGGGAAAGAGGGCTTTTGCGCCCATCGCCCACATCCCCGACACCACCTATTGGCACTACGCGCTGCAGCTGAGCTTCTACCGCTACATCCTGGAGAAGCACTACGGCATCAACGTGTCGCACTCGCGCCTGGCCGTGCTGCATCCCGACTACAACCGCCCCTATGTGGTCGACGTGCCTTATTTGAAAGACGAGGTGGTGGCCATCATGCGCAACCAATAGCGCGCCGGCCGGCCTTCACCCGCGCAGGAGCAGGGCCGCGCCCATCACAGCGCGGCCCTGCCCCCCCGATTCACGCCCGATTGAGCATCGATGCGAAAAATTGCGGCCTCATCGGCTTCCGTATCTATTATTTTCGTATCTTTGCAGCTTGAAATGGGAAAAGCCCTAGATACGCTTACTTTTTAACCGCCAATCAATCGCATGAAACAAATCGACAAGATTCTCGCCGAGAAACTGCTTCACATCAGCGCCATCAAACTCCAGCCGGCCAACCCCTTCGTGTGGGCCTCGGGCTGGAATTCGCCCATCTATACCGACAACCGCGTCACGCTTTCCTATCCCGAGGTGCGCAACTTCATCAAGGTGGAACTCTCGCGCCTAATTGCCGAGAACTTCGGCCAGGCAAATGTGGTGGCCGGAGTGGCCACCGGAGCCATCGCCCAGGGCGCGCTCGTGGCCGACACGCTCGGCCTGCCCTTCGTCTACGTGCGCTCCACCCCCAAGGACCACGGACTGGAAAACCTCATCGAGGGCAACATCAAGCCTGGCCAGAAGGTGGTGATTGTCGAAGACCTGGTGTCGACCGGCAAGAGCAGCCTCAAGGCCGCGCAGGCCATCACCGAGGCAGGGGGCGAGGTGGTGGGCATGGTGGCCATCTTCACCTACGAGTTCCCCGTGGCCGAGCGCGCCTTCAAGGAGGCCGGCATACGCCTGCTCACCATCAGCACCTACTCGGCCATGATCGAGGCTGCAGCACAGTGCAACTATGTGAAAGAGAGCGACATCGCCACCCTGCAGCAGTGGCGGCAAGACCCCGCCAACTGGACTCCCAGCAGCGAGGTGGACTGAGAGGACAGGGTCTTTTTTTAGACTAGAAGAGTATAAAGAGTTGATTTATGGAGACATACAAGAGCAATCCGCAGCGCATCGACTGCGACATCGACACCATCTTCAGCAAACTGGCTTCGCCGGCAGTGTTCCGCAGCCACATCGAGGCCAACCTCGACCGCCTGCCCGACGAGGCGCGCGCCAACCTCGACAAGGTGCAGTTTCTCGACGATGCCATCGCCATCGAGTCGCCCATGGGTCAGCTGCGGCTGGCCGTCGACGCGGAGCAGAGCCAGGCCCCGGGACGCGTGGTCTACACCGCCGCGCAGTCGCCCGTGCGCTTCAACATGGTCATCGAGCTCAACGCCATCGACGGGCAGCACACCGAGAGTGTGGCCGCCTTGCAGCTCGACCTGCCCGTGTTCATGCGCGCCATGGTGGGCAACCAGCTCGAGCAGGCAGCCGCCAAATTCGGCGAGATGCTGGCGCAGCTGCCCTATCAAAGTTTGTGACAAGCGTTTAGCCACCCGCATGATGGACGAGAAAGCGATGAGCCGTGCTGCGGCACTGTGCAGCCGCAGCGAGCACTGCGAGAGCGACATCCGCGCCAAGCTCACGCAGTGGCAGGTGGACTCGGCCAGCGCCGACGCCATCGTGGCTCGGCTGCGGGCCGACGGCTTTGTCGACGACGCGCGCTATGCCCGCGCCTTTGTCCACGACAAGCATCTCTACAACGGCTGGGGACGCGTCAAGCTGGCCGCCCTGCTGCGGCAGAAGGGCATCGACGCCGACGCCGCGCGCGCCGCCCTGGCCCAGATCAACGAGGAGGACTACCGCGCCACCCTGCTGCGCCTGCTGCTAGGCAAGTGGCGCAGCGTGGGCCAGCGTGAGCCGCGACTGGCACGGGCGGCACTGCTGCGCTTTGCCGCCAGCCGTGGTTTTGAGTCCGACTTGAGTTATGCGGCGGTCGATGGGATTGTCAGCGGTTCTTTCGGCAGCGATGATTAAGCGTTGGCTGCAAGCCGCCGCCGATGTGGTGATGCCGCGCGTGTGCTCGGCCTGCCAGCACGAGCTGGGCGCCGACGAGCAGTGGCTCTGCCGCCGCTGCCTGGCCCAGTTGCCGCTCACCCACCTCGACGAGCAGCCCTTCAACGCCATGGAGCAGCTCTTTGCCGGCAAGACGCCCGTGGAGCGCGCCACGGCCTACTTCTACTACGACAAGGCCAGCCCCTACGCTGGCATACTGCACGACATCAAGTACCGCGACATGCCCCGCCTGGGCCGGTGGCTGGCCGAGCGCGCCATGCGGCAGATGCCCGCCTTTGCCGCCGACGTCGACGCCGTGGTGCCCGTGCCGCTGCACTCCGACAAACTCATCAGCCGAGGCTACAACCAGAGCCTCTACATCGCCCAGGGCATAGCCCGCGCCACCGGAGCCAAAGTGGTGCAGGCCCTCAAGGCCGTGCGGCCACACAGCACGCAGACCCACCTCTCCGCCCACGAGCGATGGCACAACATCCAGCACGTCTACGCCCTGGCGCCGGGCATGGAGCGCCGCCTGGCCGGCAAGCACCTGCTGCTCGTCGACGATGTGGTGACCACCGGCAGCACGCTCGAGGTGTGCGCACGCTGGCTCAACACCATCCCAGCCGTCACCGTCAGCCTGTTCACACTGGCCATGGCACGGCAGTAGGCTTTTCGTAACTCTTCGTAACTTTCAGGCCATGAAACGTGGATTGATTCTTGAAGGCGGTGCCATGCGGGGGATGTATACCTGCGGCATCACCGATGTGATGATGGAGGCCGGCCTGCTGCCCGACGGGGTGGTGGGCGTGTCGGCTGGGGCGGCTTTCGGCTGCAACATCAAGTCGGGCCAGCCCGGGCGCGCGCTGCGCTACAACCTGCGCTTTGCCGGCGACCGCCGCTATGCCGGCCTGTGGTCGCTGCTCACCACCGGCAACTACTACAACGCCCGATTCTGCTACCACATCGTGCCCACGCAGCTCGACCTCTTCGACACCGAGGCCTTCGCCGCCAGCCCCATGGAGTTCCACCTCGTTTGCACCGACGTGGACACCGGCCAGGCCGTCTACCACCAGTGCCATCACATCGACAGCGAAGAGCTGGAGTGGATTCGCGCCTCGTCGTCGCTGCCCCTGGCGGCGCGCATCGTGACCATCGGCCGCCAGCGCCTGCTCGACGGCGGACTGGCCGACTCCATCCCGCTGCGCTACTTCGAGCAGCGCGGCTACGACCGCAACGTGGTCATCCTCACCCGCCCGCCCGGCTACCGCAAGCAGCCCACCGGCATCCTGCCGCTGGTGCGAATGCTCTACCGCCGCCACCCGCGCCTGGTGGAGACCGTGGCGCGCCGCCACGAGATGTACAACGCCCAGCTCGACCATGTGGCCAGCGAGGAGGCGGTCGGACGCGTGCTGGTGTTCCGCCCCGACCCGCCGCTCGAAATCGGCCACATTTGCAGCGACCCCGACGTGCTCCAGCGCACCTACGACCAGGGCCGCCGCCAAGCCCAGCAACGCCTCGACCAACTCAAAGCCTTCTGGACTTGACACACATGGCGGCTCCGCGGCCGAGCCAACCCGCGCGGCAGTAGAGCCATGACCTATCATGGCCAGGTGACCGAATCTGATGCCATCATCCTTTGACCCGGCGACCGCGGCAATCACTTCGGCAACCACGGCAGTAGGGCCATGACCTGTCATGGCCGGATGACCGAATGTGATGCCATCATCCCTTGACCCGGCCCCCAGGCGTGACAGGTCACGCCCCTACCTTCGCCGGGGTGACCGCGGCAACATTTTGACCTGGCCGCCGAGCCGCCATGTATGACGGCTCTACTGCGTTTGCCACCGGCTTGATGTTCGGAGTGCAGTCGCACTGGGGGGGTTACTAAAAGGACACTCTTCGAGTGTTGGTTGTCGATATAGACACAGGCTTTTGCAGGTGCCGCAACTGAAACCACAAAAAGGGGGGGCGTTGATTTGCCCAGAGGGCAATATCTTAATAACCCTGGAACACCGCGCAGCGGTGGCCCAGGGAACATCTCGAACTGACGGAAATGCCTCCGGAGGAGGCCACTGTGGCAGCAACCATTGGTTCTGGTGTGGCCTCCTTCAGAGGCACAGCACCATCGTCACTGTCAGGGGGCTGCGGGGTAGACGTCGCGATACCACTGCAGGGAGCGGTAATAGTCCTCGTTGACCCCCAGCGAGGAGCCGAGGGCGTAGGTCGACAGACCAGAGAAGGCGGATTCGAAAATGATGAACCGGTTGAAAATGGCCGGGGTGGCCATGCGGTCGAGCACCACGCGCTGGAGGGCGGCGTGGAACTCGTCGTGCAGCACCTGCGACGTGGTGCAGGCCGTGGTGTACTGGTCGAAGTCGTAGAGGAAGCGCGACGAGCCCAGGTTGTAGCACTGCAGCGAGCCGAGCGTGGGCGTGGCGTCGGCGCTGGCGTGGATGCGGCGGCACACGCCGGCAAGGGCGTCGAGCTGCGTGCAGTCGACCACCACCCCGCTGAACGTGCGCTGCGCGCCGCTCTGGGCGTTGTAGTAGTCGTAGGTGGCGCGGCAGGCCCCCACGAGGTCAGCCTGCGTCTGGCACAGCAGCGGCAGCGTGAGGTCGTAGGGCATGCCGGTGCCGGGAATCTCGGTGGGATAGGCCACAAAGCGGCGGCAGCAGCGGCGCAGCTCGTAGGCCACCTCGATGCCGCCCATGTAGCAGGCGTCGGCGTAGATCCAGCTGAAGAGCCCTTCGGGGATGGCCCGCGCCAGCTCGTCGACGGGCATCGAGCGGTCGGCATCGAGCCCGAACACGCGCTGCGGCGCGTCCGAGGGCTTGGTGGTGAGCGACGGTGCCCACCCGGTGGCGTGCGACCAGAGCACGAGGCCGTAGTCGCCGGCCGGGGCGTGCTCCTTCATGTCGGCAATCACCTCGCCCAGGCGCTCGCCAGTCACCGAGGCCGCCTCGACAGCCGGATAGGCTTCGAGCACGGTGCGGTGGGCCGCGCCGTCGGCGCCGAGCGTGAGCTCGGTGAGGGCGGCTTGCGTCTCTTTGTAGCCGATGCGGTACACCAGCACGCGGCAGCCGTTCAGCGCGCCGGCGGCGATGGCGCGCTCCATCTCCACGAGGTCCTGCTCGTCGCGTCCGCCGGCGCCCAGGCTGTTGTTGGCCACCATGTAGACCAGGATGGTGCGCCGCGCCGGGGTCACCACCGGGGGCTCGGGGTCGGGCTCATCGCTGCCACAAGCGGCGACAACGACGCACAGCAGCGGCAGCAATGCCGCCATTATCAGCGTTTTAAACTTGATTTTCATTGCGTTTTGGTTGTAGATTCGGCGGTGCAAAATTACAACTATTTTTTCAAGTAAACAAAACTTTACGCTTCGCTGTGCTGGCCTCTCACGGAATGATGAGCGTGCCGGTGGCGGCCTGCCCGGTGATGTGGCGGCGCAGGGTGCGCAGGGGCGGCGCGAACACGGGGGTGCGCAGCGGAGCACCCAAGCGCCCCTCCACGTTGAGCTCGCCGACGATGAACCCGTGGCAGCTCACTCCGCGCTCGCCGAGCAGGAGCAAGCGCAGCCGCAGCTGGTCGCCATACACGTGCCACTCCACCTCGCGGGGCGGCGCTGCGCAGGCCACGGCGTCGCTGAGCCACTCCACATCCACCACCGCCGGCTGCTCGGTGGTGAGGTCGCGCACAGTGCCGCCGGCCTCCACCGCCAGGGCCTGGCCCTCGGCTCTGCAGAGGTGGGCGGCGGTGAGCGTGCGGCGGTCGAGATGGCCATCGTCGAGCAGCGCCCACAGCCGGCCCATTGAGTCGAGGCACCACAGCTCGCGGTGCTCATCGTCCCACACCATGCTGCCCATGGCCACGCCCCGTGCCACCACCGTGGCCTCGCTGCCGCGCAGGCGGCACAGGTGGCCGCGGGCGGTGGTGAAGTAGACGTCGCGGTCGGCCTCCACGGGGCGCATACCGGCGGCGAGCAGTTCGCGGCTCAGCAGCCGTGGCTCGCCGTAGGCACCCTGGGCGGTGAGCGGCAGGGCGAAGATTCCCTCGGTGGTGAACAGGTAGACCGGGTAGCGGCCAAAGCCTCCGGAGTAGAGCGAGCGCGGCACGGCGGCCAGACCCACCACCGCGCTGCCCGTCACCACGCACTGGCGCTCCACCACGAGCGGGTTGGCGGGCAGGCTGGTGGTCATCAGGCCACGGTCGTCGGCGGCATAGAGGCGGCCGTTGCACACCAGCGTGGCCACCAGGCGCCGCGTGGAGGCCTGGGCAGTGGCCTCGTCGACGGCACGCGCCTGAGCGGCGCTGAGCGGCGTGGAGGGATAGTGGCCGCTGTCCTGCCAGCACCCCTGCGCCAGGGCGTCGAGGTCGGTGGTCGAGGCCACCACCTGCCACGCGCTGCCGTCGAGCTCGGCCTGCACCTGCGCCAACGAGCTCACGGGGAAGGCCCAATCGAGCATCGCCAGGCGCTGTCCACCGCTGGTGTTGCGCACGTGATAGTCGACCACGGCCGTCGACTGCACGAGGGTGGCCGGCGCGGTGGCGAGCACGTCGACAGCCTTGACCATCGCCCGCCACTGCTGCCCCACCCCGCCGCCCACGGCAATGCCGATGGTGAACGTGGGCAGGCTGAGCGTGGTGGCCTCGAGTCCGGTGACGTCGCCGCCATCGGTGGTGGCCTCGGCGGTGAGCGAGGCCGCCCCGGCGAGGGTGTTGCCGCCCAGCTCCACCGGGTCGCTGAGCCAGAGGTAAGAGTCGTCCCAGAGCCTCACGCCATAGCGCACGCGGCACGGCGCATAGTGCCTGCCGGCGGTGCGCGCCTGGCCGGTGACGGTGGTCCAGGCCGCCCGCAGCGCGGCGGTGATGGCGGTCACATCGGGCTGGCGCAGAGGGGCCTGCCAGCGGCTGTAAGGCTCGGCGAAGGCCAGCGCGGGCACGCCCACGGTGAGCGGGGCGGCGGCCTGCTGGGTGAGGGTGAGCGATGGCCGCGCCGCCGTCACGTCGGCCGGCACGAGCGCGCCGCCCTGCTCGGCCAGATAGACCGCGCCCTGCGTGCCGGCCACAACCACAAAGGGCCCCACGCGGTGCACCCCGAGCAGCTCGCCGGCAATGGCACACAGCTCCTGCCCGCCGCACCACAGCCGGCCTTGCGAGGCAGTGAGGTAACGGTTGCCGTCGACAAGCACAAGACTATGACCGGCAGGCACTTGGCCAGCGGCCACGGGCTGGCCGACAACCTCGAAGCCGCCCGTTGTGGAATGATTGCGAAGATTGGTGGTGTTCATGATAAGATAGAAGGTTTTGATGATTGAACGGAAATGCGAAAAAACAGATGCTCAGCTTTGCGCGAGGCCCTCCCACAGATTGCCCACCTGCGGACCGGCCAGCGTGGGCAGGTCGCCCTTGTCCACGGTGGCGCGCCGCGGCGGCCGCAGCCCGGGCTCCATTTTCAGCACCCACAGGGCTATGGCGCGCGTCATCAGGATGTCGTCGTGGTGGCCGCGCCGCGCGGCGTAGCTGCCATTGCTCCGGCTCTCGTAGACGGCCATCTCGTCGACCGCGCCCGTGTCGCGCTCCACATAGGTGAGGTCGCGCACGGCCCCAATCAGGTACTGGATCATGCCATACTTGTTGCTGCGGTCGGTGTGGAAGCCCGCGCGCCCGGAGTCGCGCACATAGAGGTTCACGCGAGTGCCCCGCAGCACGTCGAGCACGAAGCTGCCGGCCCCGGGGTCGTTGCAGTGGGTCTCGTAGGTGTTGCTCTCCACCACGAGCAGCGCGTGGCGGTAGTACTCGGCAATCTGGGCGGCCTTCCAGGCGAGCAGGTCGCGGTCGATGTGTCCGCGCCACTGGGCCACCACCTCGGGCGGCCGATGCTCCACGTCGGTGACGCGTATCACCGCCACCACCGAGTAGTCGGCCTTGTCGGAGCGTCCGCCCACGTCGACGGTGACCAGATAGCGCTGGTCGGGCTGCGGGAAGCACCACACCTTGAACAGCCCCACGGCATCGTGCACGAAGCGGATGTTGCGCAGCGTGCAGTAGTCGGCGGCCACGTCGCCCACGTCGAGCGGCGGTCGGCACAGCCCACGCAGCCGCTCTAGACTCTCGAGGTTGAACACCGAGAAGCCCGAACAGGCAAACGCCTCGGTGGCCGTGGTGGGAAACTCGGCCATCATGGCGGCATGGCTCGAGGCCTCCTGGCGCTTGTCGTGGTACCACTGTATCTGCTCGAGCGTGAGGCCGTCGTCCCACAGCTGCCGCTCGTAAGGGTCCATGGTCTGCCAGAGGGCCGCCAGGTCGCGCACGGGCGAGCGGTAGATTTCGATTTCGTGCCAGGGCACGAACACGGGTGTCTTGTCGCTCTTGCCGGCCGAGGCGCGCAGCCACTCGGTGTGGAAGTAGTTGCCCATGCCGTTGGCCGTCGACTCGAGCACGACCACGGTGTCGTCGAGCAGGCCCACGGTGCCGTTCACGCTGCGCATCACGTCGTCGGGCGAGAGCAGCGGCGAGTCGCGCCAGTAGGCCACCTCGGTGAGATGGGCCATGGCGATGGCATAGCCGCGCACGTCGTCGCCATTCATCGACGAGCCCATCACCACCAGGCACTCGCGCGCAGCGAGCTGCTGCACGGTGTTGCCGCCCTCAAAGTTGCGGAACGCCAGCGGGCCGTCGGCCAGCTCGGCCAGCTCGGCCGGATAGTGGCGCAGCAGCAGGTTGTACATGCCCTTGATGGAGCGCGACGACTGCCGCTTGTGGCCCACGATGAGGCTGTTCCAGCCCTTGTGGCGCACGAGCTGCATCCAGGCCATGTACATCTGCACGAGCGTGGAGCCGCCCCACTGCCGGGCTTTGAGCAGAATCACGCGTATGGGCCGGTGTGCCAGCCGCTGGCGCTCCATCTCGGCGGCCAGGCGCCGCTGTGGGGCGTTGAGCACGAAGGGCACCGCGCGGCCGGTGGTCTTGTCGCGCACGGTGGCACACGTGGCGCACCAGTATTCAAAGTCGTGGCGCACGCGCAGGCGGCGGCGCTCGAGCTCGGGCAGCGTGGCGTAGGCCGGTGCCTCGTCGATCACGGCCCGCGGCAGCCACTCGCCGCCCACCGGCACCCGCTCGCCGCAGCAGCCGGCGCCCGTGAGCGGGTCGTAGGCCGACTGCCGCGCCAGCAGCCGGCGCTGGTTCTCATGGTAGATTTCGCTCAGGTCGTTGTGCATGAAAAAAAACGGTTTTGGCCGCAAAGTTATGCGTTGCGGCCAAAACCGTCTAGGTCAACAGGCGGGCACACGGCCCCCCTCAGGCTGAAGCGTCAGCCCTTATGCACCATCTTGTTGATGACGAGGTTCAGGTCGTCGATGTCGACCACGCCGTCGCCATTGTAGTCGGCGTTCTCGAAGATGAATCCCTCGCACACCGGCTTGTGGATCATGCAGTTGATGACTTGGTTCACATCGTCGATGTCGACCACACCGTTGCCATCCACATCGCCGGGCATCGACGCGCCCTCCTCGCTGATGTTGACAAACTGCCCCCACAGCGGGTGGTTGCGGTAATACTCGGCGCTGCCCAGCGGCACGTAGAGCACGCAGGTGGCGCGGTCGACGCTATCGGTGGCCTCGGAATTCATGGAGCCGAACTGCCCTATGCCATCGTTCATAATCTGCTCCGGGTAGCGGATGGGGATGTGAATCTCCGAGATGCTAGGACAGCCACGAAACGAGAAGTGATCGAGATGCTCCAGCCCAGTGCCGAACGTCACCTTCTGCAACTTGGTGCATCCCACAAAGGCGCTGCTCACCGTGGTCACCGAGTTGGGAATCACGATTTCGGTGATAGGGGTTTCGCCGAACACATAGTCGTAGATGGCCTCCAGGCCCTCGCTCAGGTGGATCTCCGCCAGATTAGTGGCGCTTTTGAACGTGCCGGCCTCGAGCACCTTGACACCCGAGCCAATCGTCAACGAGCGCAACGAGGTGATGTAGGGCACCGTGATGCCCGGCGGCACGATGGTGGTCACCGAGTTGGGGAGGTCGAGACTCGCGAACGCCGCGCGGTAGCAGCTGAGCACGTGAAACGTCTTGAGCGTCTGCGGCAGCGTGATCGACGTGATCGACGTGTAGGCAAACGCATAGGGCTTCAGTTCCTCCACGCCCTCGGGCACGACGATGCTGGTCACCGCCTCGCCGTTGAGCGTGAACGTGCGGGCATAGTAGAGCGGGTTCTGGTCGGGCGAATAGAAGTCGAAGCCGCACCAGTGCGCCATGTCGCCGATGTTGAGCTGGCGCACCTGCTTGCAGCCGCTGAAGGCGTTCGACTCGATGGTGACCACGCCACGGCCTATGGAAAGCTCGACAATCGGCGTGTTGGCAAAGGCATACGAGCCGACGGTGGTCACCTGGTCGGGAATCGACACCGTGCGCAGACTGTAGCAGTCCATGCACATGGCATAGGGAATCATGGTCACACCCGTGCCTAAAGTGATGCGCTGCAGCCAGCCGCAGTTGTAGAAGGCGCGCAGGCCGATTTCGGTCACACTGTTGGGCACCACCACCTCCTGCAGCTGCATGCAGCCTTTGAAGGCTTCGATGCCGATCGACTTCAAGCCCTCGGACAGGCGGATGGAGGTCAGACCCTCGGCATCGGCAAAGGCACCACGGGCAATTCCCGTCACGGCATACACCTGGCCGTTATAGCGCACCGAGGCGGGAACCACCACATCGCCCTCGTAGATGGGCCAGCGTTCCACCACGTCGACATTCGTGCCGGAGGTGACCTCGTAGGCCACGCCTCCCACCTCGAAAGCCGACACTTGCAGCCACAACAGCACTGCACACAACACTAAGAGTAGTCGATTGATTGCCATATCGTCGATTTTTTATAGTTCTTTCATTATTTATAACGTGACCCATGGCGAAAAATTGGCGCACGACGGCATATTTTGCCAAAAATAATACCGCAAGGTCAGTCCTTGTGCACCATGATGTTGATGACGATGTTCAGGTCGTCGATGTCCACCTCGCCGCTGCCGTCGGCGTCGGCCTGGGGCCATTGGGCCAGCGTGGCCTTGCGCAGCATGACGTTGATGATGATGTTCAGGTCGTCGACGTCCACCACGCCGTTGCCGTCCACATCGCCCTTGACACCCTCGGCCACGCGCTGCTCGCCGATGAAGTTGATGGTGAGATTATCGATGTAGACCGGCAGGTTCTTGTTGCCGCCATTGCGCGTGAGGCGCAAGCGGAACGGCTGGCGGAACTTAGGCCGCCACGACAGTTGCGACGTCTCGAGGCCTGGCACAGTCACAGAATTGCCCAGACTCTTCCACGTGGCTCCCTTGTCGAACGAATAGGACAATTGGAACTTGGCATCCTGGCTCGAGGGATTATAGGCATCGAGGGTGATTTGATACACGTCGGCGTCGAAATCGCTGACCATTGTCATGGTCGACGGCATGGCCATCTTGCACTCACGCGCCGAGGCGAAGTGCTCGTCGTTGGCCACATTAGCCTGCACGAAATCCCACACCGCAAAGTTGCCCTGCACACCGGTCACCTTCACATCGACGGTGGTATCCATCGCCTCGAAGTCCTCCACCACGCTGTTGAGCTCGCCCAGCGAACCGAGGTCGAAGGTAATCACGCCATCGGTCTCGGCAATATTCGTCAGGCCCAGCGGGCACACCGTGCCATTCCAAGTGGCCAATGGCGGATTGCTGATGGCATTCAGCTCGTTGGCTCCCGTCGGGCCGGGGTAGGTGGTGTTCTGCTCCGAAAAGGCCGAACGTATCAGCTCATAATAGTTATGACTGGGGTCGGCATTCACGCGGTTCCAGTCCCAAATGCGGCGGTTGGTGCGGTCGACGCGCGCCACGAGCAGGCCATGGCCGGGCAGCGCACGGTCCCACTTGGTGTTCTGGCGGTTCTCGAAGTAGAAAATCTCGCCTTCGACGGGCGACTGCATGATGAAGCCCTCGTTGCTCTTGCTGATGTCGGTGAGCGTGTACTGCCCCTCGACGTCGAGTTTGCCGGGAATCGCCCACCCCAGTTCGCTGCGTTCCCACAGGCTGTAGCCCACGGGGGTGCGGCCCTGGTCGACGTGGCTTCCACCGGCCATCACGTCCCAGTCGCCTGGATGGTTGCTCTGGCCGCCGCCATCCTCGTAGTCGGTGTCGTAGAGGTCGGGCAGGCCGAGCACGTGGCTGAACTCATGGCACATGGTGCCAATGCCCGCAGGACCAGTTTGGCCATACGACTCCCAACCATAAATCTCGGTCGACGACGCATAGCGGCCCATCGCCATGCCGTCGTAGGTGAGGAACTCCCACCGGTCGTGTTCAGCATCGTAGCCATACAGGTAGCTCATGTGCGGCCAGAGGTACTCCTGGCTGTTGCCGCTGTAGCTGGCCGAGTAGCCCGCCACCATGAAGAACACCATGTCGATGCCATGGTCGCTGTCGCTGTCATACTGGGTGAAGTCGACCTGCGCATCAATGCTGTCGAGGGCAGCACGGAAGATGGTGGAATAGTTCTCGCCACACTCGCGGCACGAGAAAGGCACCTCGACGGGCCCCACCACGTCGAACTGCGGGTCGAACTGCCCCATCGACTGGTCGTAGAAGTAGTCGCGCATGCTGCCCGTGCACCGGTTGAGACGCGCCGTGGCTCCGGTGCCGGTGTAGTAGCCTTCATAGTCTTTGGTGTTCACCATGTCGCTGTAGAAGCCATTGGGGTCATTCATCAGGAACTTCTTGTCGGTGAAGTTGATGAGCACGATCAGGCCGCGGAATTTGCTGTAATCCACCACCGCGGCGCGGTTGGGACGCTGGTTGCGGGTGTCGCGTGCACGGCGGGCGAGCATGCCCGTCTGCACCGCAGCGCGGTCGGTGACGTGGCGGGCGAGCGTGGCCAGCAGGCTCTGCTCGGCGGCGGTGCGGCGGCCGGCGTCGTGGGCCAGCACGCCGGTGGGGGCCAGGCGGCCGCCCGTCAGGCAGGCATACTCCCACCCCGCCCCGGTATGGAGCACGGTGTAGCCGTCAGTAGTGGCGTTGTAGTGGTAGAATTCATCGCCCACCAGCTTGAGCGTGAGGCTGTCGCCGCCCGGCTGGCCGACACGGACGGGCGTGGGGTCGGCGGGAATGGCGTGCAGCGCGAGGGCTGCCACGGCGCCGGCCAACAAGGTGACAAGTTTTTTCATCTATTCTTAATACTTTTTATTTGTTGGTTGGCCCAAGCGGTGCGGGGCCCGCGCCGCTTAGGCCAATGTGGTTAGGTTTGCGCCGGTCAGTTGGCCAGCAGAATGTTGATCAGAGCGTTCACGTCCTCGATGCTCACCGTGTCGCCGCCAACCACGTAGGCGCGGCCGCCGTAGTTGTCGGCGCTGTCGCGCTCGAGGATGATGTTGATGAGGATGTTCACGTCCTCGATGTCGACCGTCCCGTTGCCGTCGATGTCACCTCGCAGGGCGGGCAGCTCGTCGTGGGTGAGTTCGCCGTAGCAGCCTATGGCCAGGTTGTCGACATAGAGGTTGGCCGTCTTGCTGCCGGCGGTGCGCGTCAGGCGGAAGCGCACGGGCTGCTTCTGCACGGTGCGCCACACCAGGTTCACCGTCTCGCCGGCAGGCACTTCCTGCGCGCCCAGGGCGTTCCAGCTGGCCCCCTGGTCGGTGGAGTAGTAGAGCTGCAGCTTGGCAAGTGTCGACGACGGGTTGAAGGCGTCGACGCTCACCAGGGCGATGTTGCCCTGCACGTCGGTGGCCATGGCGAGCGCGCCGGGCATGGCGATGGCGCACTCGCGCGTGGAGCCGAAGTGCTCGTCGCGCACCACGAGGGTCTGCGTGAAGTTCCACGCGGCAAAGCGCCCGCTCAGGCCGGTGGCCATCGGGTCGGTGGTCAGGGGCATGGTCTCGAAGTCTTCCACCACGTTGTCCATTTGCTGCTCAGCCACCACGGTGAAGGTGATTTTGCCGCCGGTCTCGGCGATGTTGCTCAGCGCGAAGTCGCACGGCGTGCCGTTCCAGGTGAGCAGCGCGGGGTCGGTGTCCTGGCTGAGGGCCGTCACGCCCGATGGGCCGGGGAAGGTGGTGCGCTCGGCACTGCCTCCCGAGCGGACGAGCTCGTAATAATTGTGGCTCGGGTTGGCGTTCACGCGGTTGCTGTCCCAGATGTCCTGGTTGGTGCGGTCGACGCGTGCCACCAGCATGCCGTGGCCGGGCAGCGCGCTGTCCCACTTGCTCTGCTGGCGGTTCTCGAAGTAGAACGTCTCGCCTGCCACCGGCGTGGCCATCACATATCCCTGGTTGCTCTTGCTCACGTCGGTGAGCTCGTAGTTGCCAGCGTGATTGATGGCCTGCGGCTCGGTCCATCCCAGCTCGTGGCGCTCCCACAGGCTGTAGCCCACGGGGTTGCGGCCCTGGTCGGCGTGGCTGCCGCCGGCCATCACGTCCCAGTCACCGGGGTCGTTGCTCTGGCCGCCGCCGCTGCTGTAGTCGGTGTCGTAGAGGTCGGGCAGGCCGAGCACGTGGCTGAACTCGTGGCACATGGTGCCGATGCCCGCCGCGCCGGTCATGCCATACGACTCCCAGCCGTAGATTTCGGTCGACGACGCATAGCGGCCCATGTACATGCCGTCGTATTGCAGATAATAGTAATAGCCGCTCTGCGGGTCACGGCCGTAGAGGTAGCTCATGTGCGGCCACAGATAGTCATCGCTGTTGCCGCTGTAGCTGGCCGCATAACCGGCCACCATGAAGAACACCATGTCGATTTCGCCGTTGCTGTCGCTGTCGTAGCGCGTGAAGTCGACCTGGTCGTCGATGGCGTCGAGGGCCGCGCGGAAGATGGTGGAATAGTTGTCGCCACACTCGCGGCACGAATAGGGCACGTCGACCGGCCCCACCACGTCGAACTGCGGGTCGAACACGCCCATCGACTGATCGGAGAAGTAGTCGCGCATACTGCCGTAGCACTCGTTGAAGCGGCGGTTCCACCAGCTTGTGCCGGTGTAGTAGCCCGTGAAGCCCTTGGTGTTGACCATGTCGTCGTAGAAGGCGTGCGGGTCGTCCATCAGGAACGACTTGTCGTTGAAGTTGATGAGCACAATCAGCCCGCGGAAGCTGCTGTAGTCCACCACCGGCTCGCGGTTGGGCCGCTGGTTGCGGGCGTCGCGGGCACGGCGGGCCTGCAGCCCGCTCTCCACCTGGGCGCGGTCGGTGAGGTGGCGGCCGAGCGAGGCCAGCAGGGCCTGCTCGCTGGCGCTGCGGCGCGAGGCATTGTGGGCCAGCACACCCGTCGACGACAGGCGTTGGCCGGCCAGACGCGCATATTCCCAGCCGTGGCCGGTGTTGACGACCGTGTAGCCGTCGATAGTGGTATTGTAATGATAGTACTCATCGCCCACCAGACTGATGGTGAGGCTGTCGCCATCGGGTTGGGCAACATTGACTGCCATGCGATGCGCAGGCACTGCGTGCAGCAGCAACGCGGCTGCCGCACAAGTTAACAAAGCAAATAATTTCTTCATTTCGAGGAATGATTATTGAATTTTGGTGAAAGTCAAGGGGCGAGACGCAACGGCCCGCCCCCGACTATGGATTCTGTGTTATTGAGTGAGCATGATGTTGATCAGCATGTTCAAGTCTTCGATGCTCACCGTGGTTCCTCCTGCGATGTAGGCACGGCCGTCATAGTTGTCGGCGCTGTCGCGCTCGAGGATGATGTTAATCAGGATGTTGATATCATTGACATCAACCACGCCGTCACCATTCACGTCGCCAGTCTCATAGGTTGTTCCCTGTCCCTGCTCGCCGGTGTAGTAGACGGTGAAGTTGTCCACCTGCATGGGGGCCGTCTTGCTGCCGCCGGTCATCTGGATGCGGAACTGCGTGGGCTGCATGTTGCTCAGCTCCACGGCCCAGTAGGTGGTGATGGCCGCGTTGCCGGCCACGCTGAACGATGTGGCGCCCGTGCTTGTCTTGGCATTGTTCCACTTCTTGCCGCCGTCGACGGTGTATTGCAGCGCAATCTTGGCGGCGACGCTCGACGTGTTGTTCACCTCGAAGGTCACCTGCTCGATGTTGTAGTAGATGGGCTCCTGCATTTGCAGCACGCTGGGGTTCTTCATCGCCACGGCGCGGTTGGTGCCGTCCACCACCACGCTCTGGCACTGCGCCAGTCGCCACAGCGCGATGTCGCCCTGCGCCTCGTAGATGTTCTCGGTGCTCTCGCCAATCTGGTTGAAGGTCTCAACGAGCGTCTTCTCGTTGCCGGGTGTCTTGAGGTTGAACGAAATCACACCATTGCTCTCGGCAATGTTGGTGATGATGTAGGAGCAGGCACGGCCGCTGTAGGTCTTCAGGTTCGGCTGGGTGGTGTTGGTGAGTGCGGCCACGCCATAGGTGCCGGGGAAGGGGTCGCTGGCCAGTGCGCCCGTGCTGGTGTTGCCGGCACGAAGCAGCTCGTAGTACATGCGGGAGGCGTTGTTGTTCACCTGGTTCACGGTCCAGTAGTAGGTGTTGGTGGAGTCGACGCGCGTCACCAGCATGCCGTGGCCGGGCAGGTAGGCATCCCACTTCGAGGTCTTCTGGCGGTTCTCCATGATGAAGTACTCCTTGTTCTGCGGTGTGCGCAGGATGAAGCCTTCGTTGCTCTCGGCCAGCGAGTTGAGCGTGTACGCGCCCTCGCCCATCACGTTGAGCACCTGGGGGTTGGCAAAGCCGAAGGTGTAGCGCTCAAAGATGCTGTAGCCGGCCGGCGTGCGGCCGTAGTTGAGGTCGGTGCCTGCGGCCATGATGTCCCAGTCGCCCGGGTCGTGGGCCAGGCCGTCGGTAGCGTAGTTGGCGTCGTAGAGGTCGGGGAAGCCCAGCACGTGGGTGAACTCGTGGCAGATGGTGCCAATGCCGTCGATAAACGAATAGTCGACCGGGCCATTGAGCTCGGTGGAGCAGGCGTAGCGGCTGATGCGCTTGCCGTCGTAGGTGCCGGCGCCGATGCCCGAGCTCGCGTGAGGCCACAGGTAGCCCAGATTTTCGTTACCCTCCACGGCGGCCGTGTTGCCGGCCACGAGGAAGAACACCATGTCTACCTCGCCGTTGCCGTCGCCGTCATATTTCGAGTAGTCGACCTGCGCGTTGGCACTGTTGAGCGCCTGGCGGAACGCCTGGCCATAGTAGTTGCCAATCTGCGTGGCCTTGTAGTTCACCTTGATGGGGCCCACGATGTCGAACTCAGGCGCAAACACGCCCATCGAATTGTCGCGGTAGTAGTCGCGCACGCTGCCCGTCCACGAGCCATAGTTGCCGAAGCCCACCGAGGTCATGTCCTCCTGGTTGACGATGGTGTTATAGAACCGGTTGGCGTCGGCGCCCATGCTGAACTCAATGTCGCTGGGTTGCACCAGGATGATGAGTCCGCGGAACTTGGTGAAGTCGAACGACGCGCGCGCCGGTCCCTGCACGGCGGCACGGGCGCGCTTGCTGTCGGCCACGCTCAAGTCGTCGGTCAGGCCGCGCGGCGTGACGGCCAGCAGTGCCTGCTCGGCGGCGTCGCGCTGAGCGGCGTCGTGCGCCACCTGGCTGGTGGGCACCAACCTGCCGCCCACGCTTTGAGCATACACCCAGTAGCCCGCGCTGTTCTGCATCACGGTGTAGCCATCGGTGGTGGTGCTGAAGTGATAAAACTCGTCGCCGTGCAGCTGCAGGGTGACCTGTGTGCCGTCGGGCTGCGGAATGGCCACAGCCATACGGTGGGCCGGACGGGCGCTGGCGCCAAGCACCATCGCCACCACGGCCAACATTGCCAGAAATCTTCTCATTTTCTAAATCTATAATAGTTTGTTGAGGTTCAAGTAGTTAAATAGTCACACAACACTCAAATCATGCACAGAACTGTGCGAATGAAGACAGAAGAACAAAAGCCTTTATATTCGAGTGGACATAAGAACAAAAGATTATTTTTTCCCAATCGACAAAATGATTCTTTTGTTCCTTTCTAAACTCTTATGTTCTTAAGTCCTAAAACAGCCTCATTGTAAATTGTGCATTCAATTATGCATTGCGAAATTGTGCATTGTGCATTATTCCTTGTGCAGCATGATGTTGATCACGATGTTCATGTCGTCGATGTCCACCACGCCATTGCCGTCCACGTCGGCCTGGCCGGGATAGTCGCTGGCCTCGGCTTTGTGGAGCATGATGTTGATGATCAGGTTCATGTCGTCGATGTCCACCACGCCGTTGTTGTCCACGTCGCCACGCATGCCCGGGTCGGGGCCGCCAGGCTCGCCGGTGTAGTAAATCATCAGGTCGTTGAGCATGCAGGGAGCCGTCTTGCTGCCGCCGGTCATCTGCAGGCGGAACATCACGGGCTGGTCCTTGGTCAGTTTCACGTTCCAGTACACATTCTGCTCGGTGGTGCCTGGCACGCTGTAGGTGGTGGCGCCGCTGTAGGTCTTGGCCGACGTCCACTTGCTGCCGCCGTCGGTGCTGTACTGCAGGGCAATCTTGGCGGCGTCGCCCGAGGTGTTGGTGGCCAGCACCGACACCATGCGCACGTCGCAATAGACCGGAGTGGTCATCTGGGCCACACTGGGATTCTTCATCTCGATGGCACGGTCGCGGGTTGCCACGCGCACCGCATGGCACAGCGACAGCTTCCACGAGGCGATGTCGCCCTCAGCCTCGGTGGTCGTGGTGGTGGTGATGGGGATGCGGTCGAAGGTCTCATAGAGCATCGTCTCCTCGCCGGCTTGCGCCACCAGGAAGTTCACCACGCCGTTGGCAGAGGTGATGTCGAGAATCGAGTAGGAGTTCTGCTTTCCGCTCCACGTCACCAGGCTGGGCGTCGACTCGTTGGTGATGACCGGCACACCGGCCGAACCGGGGAAGGGGTCGCTGGCGCGCGAGCCGCTGGTGGTGTTGCCCGCGCGGAGCATCTCATAGTACATGTGCGCAGGGTTGCAGTTCACCTTGTTGGTGGTCCACAGATAGGCCGTCGTGGAGTCGACGCGCGTCACCAGCATGCCGCTGCCGGGCAGATACTTGTCCCACTTCGACGACTTCTGGCGGTTCTCCATGATGAAGTACTCCTTGTTTTGCGGCGTGCGCAGAATCAGGCCCTCGTTGCTCTCGCCCAGCGGGTTGAGCGTGTAGCTGCCCACCTCGGTGATGTATTGCGGATTGGCGAATCCGAGCGCATAACGCTCAAAGATGCCATAGCCGGCCGGCGTGCGGCTGCGGTTCAGATACGAGCCGCTGGCCATCAGGTCCCAGTCGCCAGGGTCGTGCGACTGCCCGCCGCCTAGCTCATAGTCGGTGTCGTAGAGGTCGGGGAAGCCCAACACGTGGGTGAACTCATGGCAGAAGGTGCCGATGCCGTCCACATAGCCATAGGAGGGTGTGCCGCCCATCTCAGTGGAGCAGGAATACTTGTCAAGCTTCACGCCGTCATAGCGGCCTCCATCGCCCAGCCTCGAGCTCTCGTGAGGCCACAGCAGGCCCTCATCGTTGCCCGAATGCGACCCATAGCCGGCCACCACGAAGCACACGTTGTCGACCACGCCGTCGCCGTCGCCGTCGTACTGCGTGAAGTCGATGTCAATCTCAACCTTGCGCAAGGCCTCGTTGAACGCCTGGCGGTTGTTGTTGCGGAAGGTGGTCGACGCCTGGCTCACCTTCACCGGGCCCACAATGTCGAAATGCGGGTCGAACACGCCCATCGTGTTGTCGTAGAAGTAGTCGCGCACGCTGCCCGTCCACGAGCCATAGTTGCCGAAACTGATTTGCGTCATGTTCTTGGCATTGACCATCTCGTCGTAGAACTTATTGGCTTGATCGCCCATGCTGAACGACACGTCCGACGGCTCAATCAGGATGATGAGCCCATGAAACTTGTCGAGGTCGATTTTGCGCACACGGTCGGGCCACTGCGCCTCGGCGCGCGCCACCTTCGACGCCCCGACTCCCGGCACGTCGACCAGGCCACGCGCGGTGGCCGCCAGCAGCATCACCTCGGCGGGAGTGCGCGAGGCGGCATCGTGAGCCACCACGCCGGTGGGCAGAAGGCGGCCGTTCTCGCTGCGGGCATACTCCCACGCGCCGCTGGCACCACGAAGCACCGTGTAGCCATCGATGGTGGTCCTGAAACTATAGAACTCGTCGCCGCGCAGGCGAAGCGTGACCTGCGTGCCATCGGGCTGGTCCACCACCAGCGGACGCGGGTCGGCAGGAATGGCCACCGCGCTCAGCGTCAGCAGGCCACCGGCCAAAAGGGTAAGCAATTTTTTCATTTCGGTCTATGTTTATGTCGCACAGCGGCGACTGGTGATTGGCACAAGGATACAGCCGAAAATGCACACATCGGCTTGAAAGTGCAAATTTGCGAAAAAAAACTCACACCACCAACCAACACGCTTCATTTTAACGTAATTTCGAAAACAAAGCCAATATTCCTAACCCCAAATTACATCAAACAAGAAAAGTGCGGCACTAAGGCCATGACCTGTCATGGCCGGATAACCGAACAGGATGGAAACATCAACGGATTCGCAATCGGAAAAAAACGCGGTAATCGGACAAAAGCGCGGCAGTAGGGCCATGACCTGTCATGGCCGGATGACCAAATAGGATGGTAACATCAACGGATTCGCAATCGCACAAAAGCGCGGCAGTAGGGCCATGACCTGTCATGGCCGGATGACCGAATGGAATGGTAACATCAACAGAATGAAGGTTTTTCGGCGAACCTTTGACCCGGCAACCGGGCGTGACAGGTCACGCCCCTACAGTCGTGGATTGTTCTCGCCAATCTTTGACCCTGTGACCTTCGACGCGGCCTTCCACGCCCCTGCCGCCTCAGACTCTATAACACTGTGGAAAGGGGATGGCTTTCACAGCCACCCCCTTTCGAGAAATTATGTTAAGAAACTGCTTAGTTCATAACATAGGTTCAGCTTGGCTTTCAGGCCTTGCCGAGCATGATGTTGATGATGATGTTCATGTCATCCACATCAACCGAACCACTGCCATCGACATCGGCTGCGGGATAGTCCTCCATCGTGGCACCCTTGTTCAGCATGATGTTGATCACGAGGTTCATGTCGTCGACGTCGACAGCACCGTCGCCGTTCACATCGCCCTTCACGCCAACCACGGGCTCGCCCTGGATGAAGTGATAGTCGATGAAGGCGCCGTTGATGGCGAAGCGCACATAAGCCTCACGGCCAGGCAGGTTGTTGGGCAGAGCAGCAGCGGTGACAGCAGCGTTGACAACGCCGCTGAACTCGCCGTCCTTCTCTTCGTCGGTCAGCGTGATGGTCAGCCAGTCGGGCACCTCGTTGCCTTCGACGGTGGTCACGGTCCAGTCAGCCTTGGGGCTGGTGGCATAGAAGTCGATGCCCTCGATCGTAGTGCCATCCGAGAAGCTGTAAGCCAGCTTGCCACCCTCCTTGGGGAAGGTGTACTCACCCTCTTCGAAGGTGTAGTTGAAGGTCATGAACGGACGGGTGACGTCGAGCAGGATCGAGCTACCAACCTTCAGCTCACCGCTGGTGAAGAAGTTGTTGAGACCAATGCAGGCGGTGATCACGCCGTCCTGCTGCTGGCCCATGTAGGTGACCTCGCCAACACCCTCGTCTTCCTCGTCGTTGGTGACAAGACCCGACATGCTAACGATGGCATCCTGGTCCATACCGACGATCAGAATCACGATAGCGTCGTTGATCTGCGGGGTGGTCTCATACTCGATGCCCAGCTCGGGATCGGTCTCATAGAGGGTGAACTCAAGGAGGGGGCTGCCGTCCTCGTTCATGTCGGTGGTGATGGTGGTGCGGCCGGTGGCGATCAGGTTCTCCTCGTTGAGCATAGCCGGATCGATGCGGGCAACGGTGGTGTCGCTGTAGGCGGGCAGTTCGTCGCCAACGCGGTAGACGCGGGCCTCGAGCTCCACATCCTCGCTCACCTCAACGCTGGTGGCCCAGAAGTAGATCTTGTTCAGCACATAGGGCGAGACGGGTTTCTCAAAACCGCAACCGAACACGTTCCAGTCGCCGTAGTTCTTACCGAACCAGTAGCCACTGCGGTCCTGCTGATCGGCGGGAGCATCGGGATCGTAGTCGGGACCCGGGGCGCCACTGTAGTAAGTCCAACCATACATCTCGGTGCCGAAGCGGTTGCTCGAGCCATAGTAGTGAGCCGAAGCCAGCAAGTTGGTCTCCTGATCGCTGAAACACTCCATCGAGTTGGGCACAGCAATCACACCGCAATTAGCAGTGCTCTCGATGGCACCGGTGGTGCGGTTCACGCGGTAGCCACTCAAGGTGTAGGGGTTGTTGGTAGCGCCTCTGACGGTCAGGTAGGGCACGTCTTCATACTCATAGCCATAGCGCACGGTCAGGTCCTTGCCAACGTAGGTCATCGAGTCGCGGGCTTGATCCTCGACGCTGAACAGCCAATAACCCCACTCCGAAGCGCCAGTGGCGGTCGACATGTTGCGCCAAGTCACCTCGTCGTAAGGCTTGGTGTTGACGAACGGCATGATGTAGCCGCTACCGGTCTTGTCCCAGTTCACATACATGGTGCCCTTCGGACGCAGATAGTATGCGTAGTTGTTGGGCACAGCCTTCTTGGCGCGGGGCGCGAAGGCGGCGGTGGCACGCTGAGCCGAGCGGTGCTCGATCTGAGCGTTCTTCATCTGCTGGGTGGCCACAGCCTTGGACTGCGTGGCGGCGCCAGCACTGCGAGCTACCTGAGCGTTAGCCACAACGGCCAGCGACAGCGCAGCTGCAAAAAGTAAACTCTTTTTCATAGTTGCAAAAAGTTTAGTTAATAAAAAGGGTGAATTAAAAAATCTGTTTTTGGTTATTTGAATGCCGGGACACGGGGTTGCGCGCCCCGGCATCGCAATCACTGTTTATGCTTAATTCCAACGTCTCACGTTGAGCACCATCACATCGCCGGCATTGGCGGTGGAGGTGAAGTCCATGCGCGTGGGAGCGAGCATCGAGGGCGTGCTGATCTTGAACGACTGCATGATGGCCTCGATGAGGTGCTTCGTGCCGCTGTAGGCTTCGCTGTCGTAGTAGGCCAGCGTGGCTGCCTGACCGTCGCTCTCGATTAATTTGAACTCGATAGCGTTCGGGCCGGTGAACACGGGCTCGTAGTAGAACTTCAACGACTGCGTGCTCGACTGCGAGATCTTGATGTCGATAATCACCTGATAGCTCTCCATGGGGTAGCCCATGTAGTTGAACTTCACCGAGCCTACAGTCTGCTTGAAGCTGCCGCGCTTGGGCAGCTGGCTGTTGAGCTCGTCGAGGGCGGCCTTCACGGCTCCGGTCGACAGCGACTGGTTGATTTCCCAATAGGTGGTGCGCACCACGGCCTCGCTGGGCTTCTCGGCCTTCACGGCCTGCTTGGCAGCCTCGAGTGCCTCGGGGGTGCCGCCCTTGGGCTGGTTCTTGGGACGCATGCGGTGGAGCGTGTCGGTGAAGCAGTCCTTGGCCAGGTCGCCAGCCGAGATGGTCGACGTGTTGTCGTCGGTGCACAGCAGGGTGCCATCTTCTTGCGGCACGAAGTGCTGCACGTTGAAGCCGTCATACTCGAGCGGGTTCATGAAGCCGAAGGCGTCGTGGCCGATGATGCCGTTGCGGGTGAAGGTGTTCACCAGCGGGTCGTAGTCGGGGTCGTCGTCGCGGCTCTCCTCGTAGAGGGTCATGATCAGGCCCGAGCCATCCTGGATCACGTAGCGCTTGCCGTTGGGATAGGTCAAGAACACGCGAGGGATGAGCGGGCTGAAGTACTTCGACCAGTTGTCGACCACGGTCTGGAGGTACTCCTGGTCGTTGGTGTCGGCAGGCAGGCGGGTCATGAGCATGGGGATGTTGTACTTCTTGCCCTGCACGTAGAGCGTGTCGCCACTGTACTTGAGCACGGTGAACTCATAGTCGCCCTCGAAGCCACGGCCGTCGTTGCCCACACCGTTGCCGGTGTTCAGGATGTCGTCGGGACGCGAGAAGACGTGGAAGTACTTGTTGTAGGAGCTGAACGAGAGCACGGGGCCGTTGTCGGTGATCATGTCCCACTGCGAGGTGGCTTTGCCATATTTCACCTCGGTGGAGCCATTGCCCTTGTCCACAGCGCCGATGTAGGGGTTGTGGCCCGAGATGTCGACGTTGCCGTTGTCGTAGAACTTCATCACATAGACGTAGCCCTGCATGCCTTCGTTGGCGTAATACTCCATCTGCCACACGCCGCCCTTGTCGAGCAGCACCTGGGCGAAGTTGTCGGCGGCCTCGTCGAGGCGCACGGCAGCGCTCTTGTCGAAGATGTCGTCCTGCTCAAGCTTGAAGCACGAGGTGGCCACCATCGGCAACAGCAGCAATAAAGCTGAAATTTTGAATATCTTTTTCATTGTCTGATGTCAATTAAAGGATTGATGTGTCATTCGTGTCCAAAAGCCTCTTTGCGCAGGCGCTTGATGAGCCCCGTGGGGTCGGCTTTGTACTCTTCCTGGCGTTTCTGGACCTCGGCGCGGAGCTTCTCGAGGTCGATTCCCCACTGGTCGTGGAGCCACTTGGTGGCGATTTCCACCTTCTGGTTGATGGCGCGGGCGCCGTCGACATCGTCCTCGTCCTCGACAGGGTAGACCTTGATGGGGATGTAGTTGCCCGTCATGTCGATCACCAGCCAGCGGCCGGCATCGTCCTTCTCGCAGCGCGAGCCGTTGGCGTCGTAGTAGTTCACACGCACCAGCGAGCCGGTCTGGTCGTAGACGTTCTCACTCGTGATGGGAGCAATGGCCTCCTGATACTGGTCGATGCCATAGCGCACCAGATAGATGTCGCCATTCTCGGCCTCCTTGGTGGTGTAGCCCATGCTCGGCAGGAAGTAGGCCTTGTTCTCGTCACCAGCCTTGTTGTTGGTGAAGTAGAAATAGGAGCAATAGAAGGTACCGGTGGTCACCTGGTATTCGGCCCATCCACGGCCTGCGCGGTCAATCATCGCGGCCCAGTCCTCGTCGCTCATGGTGATGCGGTTGGCCACCACCTCGGCGAAGTCCTCGCGCTTGGCGCTCGAGGCATATTTGGTCACGAAGCCCATCGAGTTCACCACGCCGTCGTGCTCGGTGCCGCCACGGCTGGTCCAGTCGTTGGCATCGTACTTCGAGTTGCTGATCTCGTCGAACTCTTTCGGGTAGTTGATCTTCTGGTGCAGGATGTGGGTGAACTCATGATGCATGGTATGGAAGTAGTACTCATTCATCATATTGAAGTCGTTCAGGTTCATCGAGTTCACCTTGAACAGGTTCACCTTCACGCCGCCCTCGGCCAGACCCACAGTCTCATAACCGCTGTTGGGGTTCATGGCTGCCGAGCCGATGATTTGCAGCTGGCGCGGGGCGTTGGTCTGAAGGAACTGGATGCTGTCGTCGGCCACCAGGGTGTAGACGTCGAACCACAGGTACTTCACCAGCAGTGCCAGGTCGACTGCCTTGTCGTAGTCGGCCGGGATGAGGTTGTAGTTCATGTTGGTGCCCACGTCCTCCATCTTGTAGATGTACTGCACGTTGTAGGGCTTGCGGTAGTTCTCTTCGAGCCACTTGTCGAACTCATAGGTCACCGAGTTGGGATCGAGCACGTCTTCCTCTTCGGGGAAAATCGACTCGCCGAACTTGTCGTCGCTACATGAGGGGAGCGACAGCAGCGCCACTCCGCCAAGCAGAAGCGAGATGAAATATAATTTTGACTTTTTCATGTTCATCAGTTTTGATTAATGATTGTCATGTTGTCCACAAGTCACTCCTCAGGCTCCACGCCGGGATTGACATCAGTGGGGATGTCGTCGCGCACGTTCTTCTCCAGTCCGGCAATCCACACCTCGTAGGGCAGCTGGATGGCGCGGCGCTTGTCGTTGAGCGTGAGGGTCTCCACACGGTTGGTGCCGATGCGGTGGGTGAGTACGATGCCGTAGCGCTTGATGTCGAACCAGCGGTCGCCCTTATGCACGGTCTCGATGCGGCGGAAGTGCTGCACGCACTGCAGCCAAGGAATCATGCGGTCGTTGACGCTGTACTTGTCGCTGTGGAACACCTCGTCGATGTGCATCGGCTTGTTGATCTCGTAGTTGGCCGACGGGGCCTTGCCGTAGAAGCGCTGCATGGCGGCCTCGGTGAGCGGCGTGCGCGAGCTGCCGATTTTGTTGACGCAGTTGTCGCGGTTGGCCAGCCACATGTCCAGGTCGGCCAAAGCAGCGTCATACTCCTCGAGGAAAATCTCGGCCTCGGCGCGCTCGAGCAGGCACTTCTCCACGGTGAACTCGTTGCGCATCATGTGCACGTAGCCGATGCCGGCCAGCTTGTCGGTGTACTCGAAGAGCTCGCCGCAGTTGGCGAAGAACATCGAGCCGTACTCGGTCGAGCCACGGTAGAAAATCATACCGGTGAAGCACGGATGGGAGTTGTTCCAAGTCGGGCCAGGGCCGCGGAAAGTGCCGCTGGCGGCGTTGTCCTTGCAGCCGTAGCGGTCGCCCGGACGGCGGCTGAACACCGAATAGGTGGCAATCGACATCATCACCGACGGGTTGGTGATGCCGCTGTTGGCACGCACATGGTCCTCACCGGTGTAGAGGTCAGAGCGGCGCCACAGGGGGTTCATGTTCACCTCGGGGTTGTCGCCCAGGGCCAGGGTGGCATAGTACTTGGCCTTCTCATAGTCGCGGATCCACAGGTAGAAGCGACCGGCGAAAGCGTTGGCGGCGGTGCGGTTGAAGTGGTAACGGGGCACCTCGTAGAACTGGTCGCTCACCAACCGCAGGCCCTCCTTGAGGTCGGCCTCGATGTTGGCGTAGAAGTCGGCCAGGTTGCCGCGGTCGTAATTCGGGCTGACGGTGGTCTCGCAAGCCTTCATGTAGGGCAGACCCTGCTGTTTCTTGCCATCGACGGGGCCGGCATAGGGCATGCAGAACACATTGGCCAGGATGAAGTGGTGGTAGGCGCGAATCAGGTAGGCCTCACCCTTCACGGCCTGCAGCTTCAGCGAGTCGGTGTAGCTCAGCGGGCCGTCGTCGTCGGCCATGTTGGCCTCAAACTCGGCTGCGCGGTCGAGCGCGGCGTTGGCGTTGGCGATGGCGGCGTAGCACGAGTTCCACACCGAGTAGGGTGTGTCCTCGCCGGTGCCCAGCGTGACGTCCTCCCAGGCGAAGAGCTGGTTGTCGGTCAGGTCGTAGGCGGCCAGGTTGTAGCGGTTGCCGCTCTTGTCGGGCGCAGTGTTGTCGACCATGTTGTCGCTCGCCAGCTCGCAGGGGGTCACATAGTCGTTGCCCATGTAACCGTCAACGAGCAGTTGGCGCAACTGGTCCACATTCTGCAGGTAGACGCGCGTGTCGGGCGTCTTGTCCAGATAATCGTTGCACGACGACAGGGCCAGCAGGCCGAGCGCGGCAATCATCGATGTGTATTTCAATTTCATATTATATATAGCGCTTTAATTGTTCTACTATACTTCATGGAGAATCAGAGTCCGAAACGCAGCGTGAAGGTGAGCTGCTTGGGGTTGGGCGATGCCACACCACCGGTGTTGAAGAACTCGGGATCCTCGCCGTTGAGCTTCTTGTCGGCGTAGAGCAGGCAGATGTTGGTGGCTGCGAGCTTCACCGAAGCGCTGGTCATGCGCAGCTTGGAGATGAACGACTTGGGGAGGTCGTAGGTGAGCGACACCTCTTTCAGGCGGATGAAGCCGCCGTCGGCGATGCGGGCCGTGCTGTAGTTGTAGGCGTTGTAGGCATAGCTGATGTAGGGGTCGCTGTAGGTCTGGCGGCGCGAAGCGATGCCGGGGATGTCGGTCAGCTTCTCATCGCCGGGAATCACCCAGCGGTTCTTGAACTCCTTGGCCATGGCGCGCTGGTCGCTGTAGGCGGCGCCGAAGCTCGGCGTCAAGCGAAGCACGTTGCCAAACGAATAGGTGATGAACACGTTCAGGTGGAAGCCCTTCCAGCCGAACATGTTGCCGAAACCGCCCGAGTAGGGAGCGTCGACGGGACCCTCATATTTCAGGAAGTCGAGCTTCTCATACTCCTGGAAGTTGATCGAGCTGGTGGTCACCTCGCCGTTCTCGTTGATGATTTGGGGCACACCGTGGTTGTCGAGGCCCACGAAGGGGATCGAGAACACAGCGCGGTGGGGATAGCCCTCGAGGGGGAAGCCATTACCTTGAACCAGGCCGATGACGTTACTGCGCGAATCGAGCTTGGTGATCTTCGTCTTCGAGTAGGAGAAGGTGAAGTCGGTGCTCCAGCTGAAGTCGGTGGGCTTCACGGGGTCGATGTTGCGCGTCGACAAGGTGAACTCCACACCATGCGACCTCATCTCGGCCACGTTGGCATACTTGCTGATGAAGCCACCCACACCGGTGGTGTTGATGCGGCCAATCAGGTCGAAGTTGTTACGCTTGTACCAGTCGAACTCGAGGTTGATGCGGTTGCCCAGGAAACCCAGGTCGACACCCACGTCGAACTCATGCTTCTTCTCGTAGCTCAGCTCGGAGTTGGCAAGGCCGTTCAGGCCGATACCCACCTCCTTGGTCTCGGTCTCGGGACGCCACGGGTGGTAGGGATAGTAGAGCGCCTCGGCGTTGGCATAGCCCGTGGGGCCGCTCTCGCCGGTGAGCGAGTAGCTCAGACGCAGCTTGGCGGTGTTCCACCAGCGGTTGAACGGAGCCTGCTGGAAGAAGGTCTCGTCGTGCACGTTCCAAGCGGCCGAGAGGTTCCACGTGGGCAGCCAGCGGCTCTGACGTGTGCGGCCCATGAGGTTCGAACCCTCGTAGCGGCCGGTGGCGTTGAAGATGTACTTGCCCATGTAGCTGTAAGTAGCCAGCGCATAGAAGGCGGCGTTGCGGCGGTAACCGCGCGAGTCGGTGAAGTAGCTGCCGTTCTCCTCCTCTTTCTGTTTAAATAAGGTGGAGCGGATGTTGGTCAAGTGGCCACTGTACTCGATGCCCCAGCCCTCGAAGCTCTGCGAGTAGCGGTCCACGCGGCTGGCTTCGGCACCGGCCATGATCTGGAACAGGTGCTTCTCGTTGAAGTTCTTCATGTACTGCGCCTGGGCGCGGAAGTCAACCTGGGTGATGGTGTACTTGTTGTAGAACAGCATACCACCGCGGGGGAGCACCGTCTCGGGCAGCGCGTTGGGCTCGTCGGGGTCGGTGTAGAGGTAGGTGTTGCTCGAGCGGACGATGGCGTCCTCGGGGTCGACACCGGCACGGTAGGCCATGGCCTGGTTACTGTTGTCGGTCACATAGTGGTTCTGCTCCGAGTTGCTGTAACGGTAGCTGGCCAGCAGGTTGATTTCCAGGTTCTGGTCCTGCTTCATGATGGGCTTGATCTGCAACTCACCCTGGAACTTGACATCGAGCACGTTAAGGTCGATGTAGTTGTTCTCCAGCTCATGGAAGATGTTGAAGTCGGTGTAGTTGCGGCGATAGGTCAGCGTCGGGTCGAGCGCGCGGCTCGAGTTGATGGCGAAGCTGTAGGGGTTGATATCGAACGAGCGGCTCACGTTACCACTCACCACGTCCACGTTCTGGGCCAGGGTGCCCGGAGCGCGCTGACGGCGGTAACTGTCGCTGTTCAGGATCTTGACGCGCACCTTGTCGGTAATCTGGTAAATGGCGTTGCTGTTGAACGTGTAGCGCTCCACAGTACTCTGCTTGTACCAGCCCGGGTCGTTCATCAGCGAGACCGACGTGTAGAACGAGCCCTTGTCGGTACCGCCGCTGATGCTCACAGCGTGGTTCTGCATAATGTTGTTGTTGAACAGCAGGTCGAACCAGTCGGTGTTGTTCATCTCGGCCTTGCGCAGGTAGGCATTCATGGCCGAGCGGCTGTTCTCCAGACCGAATTGGCCGTTGGTCTTGTTGAACTGGTTCATGAGCAAGTACATCTGGCCGTAGGTACCCGAAGTGGAACCGTTGATCAGGTTGGCCATCTCGAGCCAGCCCTTCTGCTCCATCTCCTTGTAGATGCCCATCTGCTCCTGCGAGTTGCTGATGTTGAAGTCGCGGTAGTTGGGCTTCAGGCGGTAGGTAAACTCACCCGTGTAGTTGATCGACGTGTGGCCCTTGCGACCGGTCTTGGTGGTGATCACAATCACACCGGCGTTGGCCTTGGCGCCATAGATTGAGGTTGCCGAGCCGTCCTTCAGAATCTGGAAGCTGGCGATGTCGTCGGCGTTCAGGCCGGCCACTGCCGAGGCAATCAGCGTGGTGGCGTCGCCCGACGACAGGTCGTCGGCGCTGATGTCGACGTTGTCCTCCAGAATCACACCGTCCACCACCCACAGCGGCTTGGAACTACCATAGATAGAGGTGGCACCGCGCACGCGGATCTTGGGGGCGGTACCGAAGGTACCCGACACGTTCTGCACCTGCACACCGGCGGCGCGGCCCTCGAGCGAGCGGCTCACGTCGGCCACACCGTCGAGCTTGGCCTTGCTCGCGTCAACGCTCGTCGTGGCACCAGTAAACAGACGTTTGTCCACTTTCTGGTAACCCGTCACGACCACCTCCTGAAGAGTTGTTGACTCACTCGGCTTCAAGGTGATTTTCATTCCACTCTTCGCTGCCACAATCACGTCCTCATAGCCGATGTACGTGATTTTGATTTGCGCCCCGTTGGGCACGGTCAGCGTGAAGTTTCCGTCGAAATCGGTCGCGGTTCCGTTGCCCGGTTTGTCCTTCTGGACAACGGTCGCACCAATCACAGGCTCATTGTTCTCGTCGAGCACCACACCACTCGCCTTTACTTGGGCGTTGATGGTGAAGGCCACCAGCGAGAGCACAATGAGCGAAAGCAATTTCTTAAGACTCATAAGCACTGTTTTTAATTGTATCTTAAACATAATTCTATTCTCAAAAGTATCAAACCGTAACTCTGCCGCCCATAGATGGATGCAGCGACCTCCGCGCTACGCCGAAGTCTCTAGCTCTCACCCATTTAGCAGCACCTTAGATTGGTAGGTTCTTAACAATAAGCAAATTTCAGTTCGCAAAGGTAAACAAAATTTTTCAAAAACGCAATCTCCAGTGTTAAAATTGACGCATTTCGGGAAAAAAAATCGATATTCCCCCCTCCGCCCCACTCCACCCACCCTATTACAAAAAATTAACACTTATAGTTCATAACCAGCCAAAAGCGGGACAACAACCTCCGACCCCATTGTCCCTCTTTTGGAAAAAAACGGAGCAAACGATTGCCATTGCGCTCGGTTTGCACTAATGTTGAGGGCTTTGCCCTCGAAATTAGGCGGCACCTCGGCAATGGCAAGTAAACAGGCAATTCAAAATAAATTTTGCTTGCCGTTTACTTGCCATTGCGCTCGGTTTGCACTAATTTTGCAGCGCTGAATCTTGGGGCGGGTTGCGACCATTTTGGCATTTTTTCAACGAATCGCAACAGTTACTATATAAATAAAGGTGTAAGGGACTATGGAAGTCATCTACGAAGACAACCACCTCATCGTGGTGAACAAAGCGGCCGGCGAGCTCGTGCAGGGCGACCGCACGGGCGACGAGCCGCTCGTCGAGACGCTGAAGCGGTGGATCAAAGCGAAATACAACAAGCCGGGCAACGTGTTCTGCGGCGTGGTGCACCGCCTCGACCGCCCCACGTGGGGGCTGGTGGTGTTTGCCCGCACGAGCAAGGGGCTTTCGCGCATGAACGAGCTGCTGCGCCGCGGCGAGGTGCACAAGACCTACTGGGCCATCACCTGCGCCGCCCCACCCCAGCCCACTGGCACGCTCACCCACTGGCTCACCAGCGTGGAGCGCACCAACAAGACCTACGCCTCGCCCACGCCGGTCGACGGCGCCCAGAAGGCTGTGCTCCACTACCGCCTGCTGGCCAGCGGCGAGCACTACCACCTCGTGGAGGTGGACCTGGTCACCGGCCGCAAGCACCAGATTCGCTGCCAGCTGGCCGCCATAGGCTGCCCCATCAAGGGCGACCTGAAGTATGGCGCCCGCCGCAGCAACCCCGACGGCGGCATCTGCCTGCAGAGCCACCGCATCCGCTTCAGTCACCCCGTGAGCCACATCGACATCGACCTCACCGCGCCGCTGCCGCCCGACCCGCTCTGGCAAGCCCTGGCGCAAGCTTCCACAAGTTAGGCGGCCATCGCGTGCGCGCCGGTGCCGCACCCGATGGCCGCCTGTGGCCTGACTTCCGCGTTGGCGGTGCCCCCCCCCGCTAAGGCGTGATGAGCACCTTGGCGCCGTTGTGCACATAGATGCCGGGCTGCGACGGCGGGGCGATGCGCTGCCCCTGCATGGTGTGCCACACATCGCCACCCGCGCTGCGCCGGTCGGCGCCGATGTCGCGCACGGCATCGGTCTCCGTCAGCTCGACAAGCACCTCGCCGCTGGCCTTGGTGGCGGTGATGGTGATGTCGTCGGCGGTGCCGGTGATGGTGATGTCGTGGCTGTCGATGGGCATGTAGAACGCGTTCCACCACTCCGGACGGGCGATGGTGACCGAGCCGGCGCACTTGGTGTCGATGAAGACCAGCTCGCGGCCGTTGATGCGCCCGCGCGTCATGAACAAGAAGTCGTCGTCGACATCGGGCCGGCTCCACACATAGGCCCCGCGCCAGCTGTGACGCTCGCCAGCCATGACGGGCGTGTTGTTCATCAGCACGTGGTAGCACTTGCGGCTGCCACGCACAAAGATGGGTGCGTCGTCCTGGATGAACTCGTGCGAGCCCAGGCCGTCGTTCATGAGCCAGGTGGTCTGGCACCAGCCGCTCGGCTGTCGCTCAACGAAATGCGAGAGCCACGGGCAGCGCGACTTTTTGAAATTCAGCACGGCCTCCTGTATGGTCCACGAGCGGTACACTCCGCTGGGCGTGAAGATTTCGTCCTCGCCTACAAACATCGACTGCATGCCGTAGTAGCGGCTCACGGTGAAGTCCTTATAATAGCTGTGCTCCATATCCACGACTATGGTGTTGTGCTCGAGCGTGTAGCGCGCATGCTCGCCGATGAGCGGCGAGTGGAGCGCCTTGGCGCCATCGAGCGGCGGCACGAGCGGGTCCATGAGCGTGTTCCACACCTCCACCGTGATCTGGCGGCACTCGGTGAGCACGCCGGACGCCAGCGGCGCGCCGTCGGCAAGAATCAGGAAACTGTCGCACACGGCCGTGAGCACCTTCGTCGCGGCCCCTTTGCCGGGAGTGCCGTATTCGTCGGGGGCCTGCCACAGGTGGTTGCCGCCCACGAAGTTGGCATACCCATTCACGCCCACGGGGCCGATGTTGTCGCTCGTGGCACTGTTGAGCCAGCGCATGGTGGTGTCGCGCAGCATGTCCGACGGGTCGCGCACCGAGTCGACGAGCGATTCGCGCAATCCGACGTGCGAGAACGTCATCAGCTTGTTCTGCATGCACGGCCTGAAGCAGAAGCACATCTCGTCGGCGTCGCCGCTGTCAACCGAAACCATCAGGTTGTTGCCGGTGAGCTTCGCCCTCAGCGGGGCCGATTCAGCAGCCCCGGCGCACAGCGAACCAACAGATATAAGTAGCGTCAATAGGGTGAAAATACGTCTCATCGCCTGGATAGTTTATCGTTTGAACCTGCAAATTTATCGATTTCTGCCCAAAGCGCCAAACAAACCACCAATTTTTCATTGTTTTAAGATTTTACGGAGCTGAATGGCAGCGCGTCACGGCCCCTCACGCCGGCAGCGCGCCGAGGTGGCTGCGACGGCGGGCCGCCGGGCCTTCGCGCAGCAGCACGCCGAGGGAGCCGGCAAGCCGCTTTTTTAGCCCGTCGGATTTGCCCGAATCGGAAACAATCGCTACCTTTGCACTGAAATCAAGCCCGGCCCCGCCCGCCGGCCGCACAACCCCTCACCCACCGAGCCATATGCAACCCGCCACCCCACAGTTTGCCGAAGTCCTGCTGCCACTGTCGATACCAGGCACCTACACCTACCTCGTCCCGCCCGCAATCACCGTAGCCGTGGGCAGCCGTGTGCTCGTGCCCTTCGGACGCAAAAAAATCTACACCGGCATCGTGGAGAGCCTCCACCACCAGCAGCCCACCGGCTACGAGGTCAAGCAACTGCTGGCCGCCCTCGACGGCGCCCCCATCGTGCGGCACCCGCAGCTCAAGTTCTGGCAGTGGATGGCCGAATACTGCCTCTGCTCGATGGGCGAGGTCTACAAGGCCGCCGTACCCAGCGGCCTCAAGGTGGAGAGCGAGACCTTCATCAGCCCCAACGCCGACTTCGAGGAAGACCCCGACCACCGGCTGAGCGACCGCGAGCGCGTGGTGCTCGACCTCACGGCGCAGCGCGGACGCGTGCAGATTGCCGACATCGCCCAGGCCACCGGCTTCAAGACCGTGGAAGGCACCGTGCACCGCCTGCTCGACCGCGGAGCCATCCACGTGAGCGAGCGCGTGATCGACAACTACCGCCCCAAGACCGAGACCTGCGTGCGCCTCACCCTTGAGCGCGGCGACGACGACGGCCTCCACCGGCTGTTCGACAGCGTGAGCCGCGCCCGCAAGCAGGAGCAGCTCCTGCTTGCCTACCTCGACCTGGCACACTGGCTCAACCCCGGCGGCGAGCCCCGCGAGGTGACCAAGGACGACCTGCTGCGCCGCGCCGACGTCAGCGCCGCCGTGCTCAGCGCCGCCGTGCAGCGGGGATTCCTGCAGACCTACAAGCGCGAAATCAACCGCTTCGCCTCCACCGACGCGCACACGCAGCCGCCACCGCAGCTCACCGACGAGCAGCGGCGGGCCTACACCGAAATCCACCAGGCCTTCAAGACCCACGCCATTGCCCTGCTGCACGGCGTCACCTCGAGCGGCAAGACCACCGTCTATCTCCACCTCATCCTCGACGCCCTCAAGCTCGGCCTGCAGGTGCTCTACCTCGTGCCCGAAATCGCCCTCACCACCCAGCTCACCAAGCGGCTGCGGCGAGTGCTGGGCGACCGACTGCTCATCTACCACTCCAAGTTCAGCGACAACGAGCGCGTCGACATCTGGAAACGGCTGCTGCACAGCAGCGAGCCGTGCGTGGTGCTCGGCGTGCGCTCGAGCGTATTCCTGCCCTACAGCAAGCTCGGACTTGTGATTGTCGACGAGGAGCACGACAGCAGCTACAAGCAGCAAGACCCCGCGCCACGCTACAACGGGCGCAACGCCGCCATCATGCTCGCCGGCATGCACGGCGCCAAGACCCTGCTCGGCTCGGCCACACCCGCCATCGAGGTCTACCACCGCGCCCGCCAAGGCCAATACGCCCTCGTGCAGCTGCTCACCCGCTACGCCGACCTCCAGCTGCCCACGGTCAAGGTGATCGACACCCGCCAGGCACGCAAAAAGCGGGAGATGCGCGGACTCTTCAGCCAGGAGCTCATCGCCGACTGCCGCCACGCCCTCGAGCGCGGCGAGCAGGTGATCCTGTTCCAGAACCGCCGCGGCTATGCGCCCATGGTGCGCTGCAAAGAGTGCGGA
>CAMVDK010000001.1 GCA_947166165.1 uncultured Porphyromonadaceae bacterium | reverse complement strand
CTGGCAGCTGCTGGCCTACTGTGCCGGCGTGGGCGGCTCGATGCTCATCATCGGCAGCGCCGCAGGAGTCGTGGTCATGGGACTCGAGAAAATCACCTTCGGATGGTATCTCAAGCGCATCACATGGGTGGCCTTTGTGGGCTACATTGTGGGCATAGGCAGCTACTGGATCATTCGCAACTACATCTTCGTGTAGCCCGCCGGCATGGGGCATCAGGCCCCGGCTGCACTCTCCACCGCCAAGCATCAACCTTCCACTTCATCAAGCCTTGCTACCCGAAGCCTTCATCGCCCAACTGCAGGAACTGCTGCCCGACGAATGGGCTGAGCTGCGCGATGCCATCGAGGGCAGCGAGCCCAGCGTGAGCGTGCGCGTCAACGTGCGCCGAGGAGCCGCCGTGCCGCCAGGATCCGAGCGCGTGCCCTGGTGCGCCGACGCCTTCTACTGCACGCAGCGCCCCGCCTTCACCTTCGACCCCGACCTGCACAGCGGGCGATACTATGTGCAAGACGCCTCGTCGATGTTCATCCACCACGTGCTGCGGCACCTCGCCGGCAGCGAGCCGGTGTGCTGCCTCGACCTCTGCGCCGCCCCCGGCGGCAAGACCACCGCCGCCCTCGACGCGCTGCCCGCCGGCTCGCTCGTGGTGGCCAACGAAATCGTGCCGCAACGCGCCCGCGTGCTCGCCGACAACGTGGTGCGATGGGGCAACCCCTGCGCCGTGGTCACCAGCGCCGCACCCAAGGCTTTCGCACCGCTCACGGGCGCATTCCACATCGTGGCGGCCGACGTGCCTTGCAGCGGCGAGGGCATGATGCGAAAGGACGACGAGGCCGCACGGCAGTGGACACCGGCGCTCGTCGAGGAGTGCGCCGCACGCCAGCGCCCCATCGTCGCCGACGTGTGGAACGCCCTGCGCCCCGGCGGACTCTTCGTCTACAGCACCTGCACCTACAACCGGCAGGAAAACGAACTCATGGTGGAGCACATCGCCGCCACCTTTGGCGCCGAACCCGTGGCCGTCGACATCGACACCGCCTGGGGCATCCAGCCCGCCATAGGCAGCGCGCTGCCCGCCTACCGCTTCATGCCCCACCGCACGCGCGGCGAGGGCCTCTTCATGGCCGTGCTGCGCAAGCCCGCCGACCACTCGCCCGCCGCCCACGGCCGGCAACCCGACCCCGGCAAGCCCGGAGGCCGGGCGCGGCGCACGCCCCCCGGCAGCACCACAGCCCAGGCCACCGCGGCCAGCGCCGCGCAGTGGCTCGACTGCCCCGACCTCTATGCCGTCATCCAGCAAGGCGACCTCGTGCAGGCCGTGCCGCGGCAGTGGCTCCCCCTGGTGCAGCAGCTGCGCGCCGCCACCACCGTGCTGCACAGCGGCATCGCCCTGGCCACCGCCCGAGGCCACAAACTCATCCCCGACCACTGCCTGGCGCTGAGCAGCGCCCGACGCGGCGACGCCTTCGCCCAGTGCGACGTCGACTATCCCACCGCGCTGCGCTACCTGCGCGGCGAGGCCATCGCCGTCGACGCGCCACGCGGCCACGTGCTCATCACCCACCGCGGCGCCCCCCTCGGATGGGTCAACAACCTCGGCAACCGGGCCAACAACCTCTACCCCAAGCCCCTGCGCATCCTCAGTACCCACACCCCCACCACGCAGCCAACCGTCCTGTAGGGCGCGGCCATCCATCGCAAGCCCCACCGCCAGCCGCACTCCCAGTCTCCCCCCCCCCGAGCACAACACGCACCGGCTCGCCCGCACATTGCGAGCAATAACTGCATCAATCATTCGTTAACGAATGTTAAAAATTGAGGGGATATTGGCCAATATAACAAAAAATCATAACTTTGCACACGGAAACACGGGCTTCGGTAGGGGGTGAAACTGAGTTCTGCCCTCAATTTTGGCTCGGAAACCCGATTTTTGAACCCACCTATCACTGCACCTTGACCAGAAATCAGGCTGGTGAAGGATGGAATGAGAACTGCCCAGGAAAAGCGTCACCGAGTTGACGCTCTGAAGGATGCGTGTCGGATTATAGCCGATTCTACTAGCTACTCGCTGCCGACACCATAGCTACAAGTGGTGCAGCATGGTCACATTGTCTAATGTGGACACCCTCCGAGGAAGCGAAACTCCTCGCAGCATTGAGGCCGTCCTCAATGCCCTCCCCGAGGCCGTGGGCGGCGAAGGGGTGTCCGTGAGGTATGCGCCCGCGCCTGGCAAACAGTGGTTCGCCCTGCGGGCCACCTATGGCCGCGAGCAGCAGGCCGCCGAACAGATTGTGGCGCGAGGCTTCTACGCCTACGTGGCCCGGCGCTACACCAAGCGCCGCTTAGGCAACAAGCTGCGGCTGTGTCTGGAGTCGCTCATCCCCAACATGGTGTTTGCCTACGTCACCGAAGCCGACGCCCGGCAGCTCGTGCGCCACACGCCCCAACTCGACTACCTCGAGTTCTACTACAACCGCCTCGACCGCAACGCCGACGGCTTCAACCCACCGCTGGTGATTCCCGAGCGCGAGATGGAGAACTTCATCCTCACCACCCGCAGCCACAACGAGCACATCATGCTTGTGGCTCCGGGACGATGCCACTTCCGCAGCGGCGACCGCGTGCGCGTGACCCAGGGCGCCTTCTGCGGTGTGGAGGGACTCGTGGCCCGCGTGGCCGGACAGCAGCGCGTGGTGATCCACGTGGCCGGTGTCGGGCTCGTCACCACGGCCTACGTCCCCACGGCATTCCTCGAGAAAGTGGACCAAGAGCCATAGCCCACCCGGCCAAGCGCCGCCCCGCCGTCACTCCTAAATCACATCAATCATAAAACGATATGAGCAAATATCTTGACTACCTGCAGCAGCTGCCTGGCGGACTGCTGCACATCGCGCAATCGTTTGCCACCGACAACAAGTGCCCACAGATTGAACCCGCCCACCTGCTGCGCGCCATGCTGCACAAGAACGTGGGGCTGTACAATTTCATCGAAGACACCCTGGCCTCCGACTACTACTACCTGGTCGACTGGGCCGACATGCGCATGCAGCAGTGCCCGCGCTCGCCCTACGGCATGAAGAGCGCCGAGCTCTCGGACGCGAGCCGCAGTGTGGTCAAGCAGGCCATGACGCTCGCCGACGAGCGAGGCATCGCCGAGCCCAACGTGGTGTGCCTGCTCGCCGCCGTGCTCTCGCCCGGCGTGGGCTTCAGCTACGAGCAGCTCAAGACCATGCCCCTGCAGCCCGCCACCGTGCTGGCCACCCTGGGCGACGGCCCCGCCGCCACAGCCACCCGGCAGGCCGCTCCAGCCGCCGCACCGCTGGCTGCCGCACAGGCCGGACTGTGCACCTCGCTGCTGGCCGATGTGCCACAGCAGCCCATGATCGGCTTCGACGACAAGATCCGCTCCATCGTCGAGGTGCTAGCGCGCAAGGACCGCGCCAACGTGCTCATCGTGGGCGAGACCGGCGTGGGAAAGACCAGCCTCATTGGCGAGCTGTGCCGGCGCATAGCCGCCCACCAGATGCCCGCCTCGCTAGAGGCCATCCACCCCCACGAGCTCGACCTGATCATGCTCAGCCAGGGCGTGACCTACAAGGGCGAAATCGAAGACCGCTTCAAGCAGGTGGCCGAGGGGCTGGCCGCCATGCCACAGCCGCTGCTGGTGATTGAAAACTTCCACCGCGTGGAGGACAAGCAGTCGGTGCTCTCGGGCATCCTGCCGGGCCTCAAGCGGCTGCTGCAGCAAGGCACCCTGCAGGTGCTGCTCACCGCCACCGTCGACGGCTTCACCAAGGACATCGAGAAGGACCGCGAGCTGACAGCCTATTTCGAGAAAATCGCCCTCGACGAGCCGGGCGAGCAACTGGCCATCGACATCGTAAAGAGCAAGTGCGAGGGCTATGAAGCCTTCCACCACCTGCCCATCGATGGCGAAGTGCCTGCCGAGATCGTGCGCCTGGCCAAACGCTACATGCCCGAGCGGCACTTGCCCTCGTCGGCCCTCGACCTGCTCGACCGCGCCATGGCCGCCGTGAAGGTGGCCGGCGAGCTGGCCGCCCTCACCGGTGCCGAAGCCCCCGCCGACCAGCGCCTGCGCAAGGACGACGTGCGCGACGTGGTGGCCAAGATGACTGGCATACCCATGGGCAACATCCAGAGCGAGGAGCGCGAGCGGCTCACCGGAGCCGACGAGATTCTCCACCGCCGCGTGGTGGGACAGAACCACGCCATCAAGAGCATCCTCGACGCCATCTACGAGTCACGCTCGGGACTCAACAAGAAGGGACAGCCCATGGGCTCGTTCTTCTTCCTCGGCCCCACCGGCACCGGAAAGACCGAGCTCGCCAAGGCCCTGGCCGAGTTCCTGTTCAACGACGAGAGCAACATCCTGCGCTTCGACATGAGCGAGTACAAGGAGGAGCACTCCGTGGCGCTGCTCTACGGTGCCCCTCCGGGCTACGTGGGCTACGAAGAGGGCGGACTGCTCGTCAACCAGATCCGCCAGCACCCCTACAGCGTGGTGCTCTTCGACGAAATCGAGAAGGCCCACCGCTCGGTGTTCGACCTCTTCCTGCAGATTCTCGACGAGGGCAAGCTGCACGACCGCCTGGGCCGGGTGGGCGACTTCAGCAACGCGCTCATCATCTTCACCAGCAACATAGGCAGCGACTACATCTTCAAAGCCTTCGAGCAGAACCAGGTGCCCACCCACGACCAGATGCTCGAGGTGATGCAGGGCCAGTTCCGGCCCGAGTTCCTGGCGCGCCTCACCGAGATTGTGCCCTTCTCGCCCATCACGCCCGCCATGATCGACCGCATCTTCGACATCCACATCAAGAACCTGCTCAAGGCGCTCACCGAGCAGAACATCTCGCTCGTGATCGACGACACCGCCCGGCAGTACGTCACCCGCGTGGGCTTCAACGCGCACTACGGCGCACGCCCCATCCTGGGCATCATCCGCAAGGAGATCCGCCGGCCGCTGTCTAAGCTCATCATTGCCGGCGACATCAACCCCGGCGACACCGTCACCATGCGATTCGACGAGCAGCAGAACGCCATCACCTGGGACATCGACACCCCGGATTGAACCACGAGCGGCACAGCCACCGCCCGAACAAGCAAGAATAACAAAACATCAAATTCAATAATCCCCAACAACTATGGCAAGAAAAACAGTCATCACCAAGGTGCTCGATGCCGAGGCACAAGACGGCATCATCGAGTTCCCCCAGAACCGCACGCTCTACGTGGACCAGTTCACCAGCGATGCCCCCACCAGCGAAGAAGACCGCGAACCCTTCAAGGCCAAGAGCATGAACGATGTGTTTGAGCACTTCCAGCCCCGCGTGGAGGGCGTGGAGCTCGACACCGAGGAAGGCGGCACGGTGAGCGAGGACTTCGACTTCCGCTCGCTCAAAGACTTCGACGACGACGCCCTGATCGCCCAAAGCGAGCAGCTCAGCGGCGAGCAGGCCAAAATCAACGCCTACAACGCCGTGGTGCGCCAGCTCGAGAAGAACAAGACCCTGCGCAACGCGCTCAAAGACGCCGCCGCGCGCGGCCAACTCGCCAACGCGCTCAAGGCCCTGCTCGCCGAGCTCGAACAGGCCGACTGACACCCACCGGCGCCACAACGCCGGACTACCCATCACCCAAAACCGAAAACTAAAAAAACAGAAAAACGATATGGCAGCAGAAGACATGCAAAAACAGCCCCAGGGCGAGGCCGTTGAGCTTCGCGAACGGGCGAAAATCGAAAACCCCGCCGCCGTGCTGCAGGACAGCATCGACGGCCTGAAGAAATTCGGCGGCTTCACCATGGTGAAGAACCTGATTGGTGGCGTCGACAAGATGGACCCGCGAAAGAAAGCGGCCAAGAACATCTTCCTCAACGACTCCACCTTCGCCGATGCTCGCCAGAAACTGCGCAACGAACTCGAGTTGTGGATCGAAATTCTCGAGAACGAGCAAAGCGACACACAGCAGGTCATCGAGCAGTGTAAGGAGAAGTGCGCCAAGGCCGAGGCCAACATCCAGCAGAACCTCTTCACCCTGCGCGACGAGATCCGCGACCTCGAAATCACCTACCGCTCGCTCGACTCCTTCTTCGCCAACGCCGGACAGGGCAAGGTGGACTGCCTCACGCTGATGAACGTCGACAAGAGCGAACTCGCCACCCACGACTCCGACGACACCAAGGCCATCCGCTACGAACTGGAGGAATACTACGACCGCCTGAGTCTGAAGAACAACTACAGCCTGCTCGTCATGCCTGGCAGCATCGGCGAGGCCGACACCATTCGCATGTGGGGCAAGACCGCCTACAACAACAAGGTGATCATGGTGACCGACTTCAGCGACATGCCCGACTTCGAGACCCTGAAGGACACCCTCGACGACGCCAACATGCAGAGCCAGGACGCCTACATGGCCAATGTGGTGATGACCTGCAACTACCTGCTCGGGCGCAAGCGCTCGGAGGTGGCCGAAGAAGACGAGAACCTCTACATTCCCGGCTCGGCCGCCCTGGCCGGACGCATGACCAACACCGACGAGGTGGTCATCGCACAGGGTGCCGCCGGCAAGAAATACGGCACCCTCGACAACGCCAAGGGCGCACGCATGAAGTTGCGCAAGGGCGAAATCGCAGCGCTCATCGACCTCGGCGTGGTGCCCATGGTCGAGGAAGACGGACGCGTGATGGCCTTCAGCAACCGCTCGCTCTACAACGGCGCCACGCTCGGACTACAGGAGTACCCCATCGTGCGCGTGTTCGACTGGATTGGCAAGGTGTTCCAGAACTTCTTCAACGACGAGGCCTTCACCAACTGGGACTCGCAGGTGCGCGCCGAGCTCACCGAGGCCGTGCACAACTTCCTGAGCGACTACAAGGGCCCGGGCAAACTCATCGAGAACTACAAACTCATCAAAATCGACCAGGACCCCAAGACCAAGGACATCAACATCCAGGTCGACCTCAAGCCCTTCTTCGCCGCCAAGAACTTCCTCATCGAGCTCACCGGCCACAAGGGCGACGCCGGCACCAACTGGGACGACCCCAAGGTGTCCAACCGCGACTGACGCGCCTTGAACCGACAATCATCGTGTTTGTTTTATAAAATCAATTCCTTTCCCCCATTTAATCATCTATCATTATGGCTTCTACAAGAACCGTGACTTTGAACGCCGACGGCATCGCCGAACGCGAAGTGATGTACGTTCGCTACGAACTCAACCAGCAGACCGACGTCGAGGGACAGCCCACCGGCACCACTCGCGGCGGCAAGATCTATGTGAAGGTGAAATCCAACGACGATGGCAACACCGACATCCTCGAGTGGATGATCGACACCTACATGAGCAAGAGCGGCAGCATCAGTTATCCCAACCGCCAGGGCGGCGAGATGAAGAAACTTAGTTTCAAGGAGGGCTACCTCGTGGAGTATGCCGAGACCTACGACAACAAGAACGAGACTCAGCAGTACGAGGAGTTCACCATCTCGGCCAAGGAGATTTCCATCGGCAACGCCCGTCACAACAACCGCTGGACCATCGACAACTGATTCCAGTGGCCCTGTGGCACAACACCCTCACCCCATGAGCCGTCAGGAAGGCACCGCAGCCGCCGCGCTGCGGTGCCCCTGAGGGCCATGAACCATGCTGGCACCGCCACTCAAGGCGCGCCAGCGCACCGAACCGCTAACGTCTAATCCCCCTTCCCATCATGGCACTGCAAGGAAAACTGAAAATAGCCGGCCGCACCTACGGCGTGGTGGAGTGCTCCTACGAGTTCAGCCAGCAAGTCGACGACACCGGCAAGCCCACCTCGCGCCCGCAGGGCGGACGCATCACCTTCGTCATCCCGTCGACCAACGACGACGACCTCTTCTTCCACAAGTGGATGTTCAACAAAACCGGTGTCCACTCCGGCGTGTTCCGCTTCGTGGTGTTCAGCAACAACAACAAGCGCAGTTACCGCACCGTGGCCTTCACCAACGCCTACTGCATCCAGCTCAAGGACTACTTCAACGACAACGACAGCCGCTTGATGTACACCACGCTCACCATCAGCGCCCAGGGCATACGCATCGGCGCCAACGACAGCGCCATCTTCTTCAACGAGTGGGACGAGCGGCAGGCCACTGACTTCAACTTCGAGAAGTGGGTGGAGGAGAGATTCTTCTGAGACGCTTGACGCGAGAGCCGCTACGGCGGCGACAGGCCCACCCGCGCTGACTGGCTCCCGGCTACATGAACCATCATTTATCAACCATCAACTAACCCGTCGTGTCAATTTCCATCAAGAGCATCAAGGTGTCGATCGACGGCACACAGTCGCACGAGTTCGACATCGAAATAGGCGGCATCCCCTACCACATGGAGAGTTTCTCGCTCACCGAGCAACTGCTGCAACCTTCGGCGCTCTCCATGCTGCTGCACCGAGGTCCCGAAGAGCATATGCAGGAGGTGCAGTTCGACGTGTGCGGACAAATCATCGGCAAGGACATCACCCTCTCGCTCGAGACCGAGAACATCGAGCAGGAGTCGCTGGGCTCCAGCGGCGACAAGACCGCCGAGGTCGAGTTCAAGGGCATCATCCTCTCGGCCACCGGCAGCCGCTCGGGCACTGAGTTCAACATCAGCATCCAGGCGCACAGCCACGACGCGCTACTCAACGACAACCCCACCTGCAAGTCGTTTGAAATGATGACGCTCAAAGACATCGTCGACGACGTGCTGAGCGACTACGCCGGCGAAATGGAGACCACCGTCAACCCGCACTACACCGAGGTGATTCCCTACTGTGTGCAGTATAACGAGACCAACTATCAGTTCCTGCGCCGGCTGGCGCAGCGCTACGGCGAGTGGTTCTACCACGACGGGCGGCAACTGGTGTTCGGCAATCTCGTGGAGCAAGACCAGGTCATGCTCACCTACCCCGGCCAGGACATTCCCAGTTACCACGTGGAGTTGCGCATGGAGCACGTCGAGTTCCAGCACGTGGCCTCGTCCTACAACGCCTTCGACAGCGAGTTGCGCGAAGGGCTGCCCGAGATGCAGCGCTCCTACAACAGCCTGAGCGACCGCACCTTCGAGGCCTCGCAGCAGCGCATGTCGAAGGTCACCGTGCAGCACCTGCAGTCGGGAGGCTATGCCGACGACGACGGGCGCAAGACCATCCTCGACATCTCCACCAAGACGCAGGCACGCGGCGAGAAAGCCGGCATGGTGACCTACTCCGGCAACACCTACAGTTCGCACCTGCGCCTGGGCGGCATTCTCGTGGTGCGCGACAACTACATCACCGACTACTCGCTCTCGGGGCACAGCGAGGTGCAGCAGGACGAAATCCTCATCACTGCGCTGGTGCACAACTTCGACGACAGTCGCGTGTACAGCAACGCCTTCACCGGCATCCCCAGCAAGTGCGACTGGCCCCCGTACAGCAACACCGACGTCTATGCCGTGGCACCCTCGTGCCGCGCTCGCGTCACCGACAACGAAGACCCCAACTCGCTCGGACGTGTGCGCGTGCAGTTCGACTGGCAGGCCCAGCAAGACGGCAACATGCAGACGCCCTGGCTGCGCATCGCCCAGCCCTATGCCGGCGGAGGCAAGGGCTTCAGTTTCATCCCCGAAATCGGCGAGGAGGTGATGGTCGACTTCGAGGGCGGCAACGCCGAGCGGCCCTACGTGAGCGGCACCCTATACAACGGCCCCGGCAACCCCGACAGCGCCTGGCTGCCCGGCGACAACCAGGTCAAGGCCATTCGCACGCGCAACGGACACACCGTCGAAATCTGGGATCAGGGGCAGGGCGGATACATCCGCATCTACGACCACGGCAAGGAGAACTACATCCTCACCTTCTCCACCGACAAGAAACTCATCAAACTCGAGTCGACGGGCAACATCGAGCTCTATGCCAAGCACGACATCATCATGCACGCCGGCCACGACATCAACGCCAGCGCCGACAACGACATCTTCATCGCCGCCAGCCACGACATGCAGCGCACCGCCGACAACGACATCCGCGAGCACGCCGGCCACGACCGCTCCACGAGCATCGACCGCAACGACTCGCTCACCGTGACCGAGAACCAGTTTGTCAAGGTCGACGACAACAAGGACGAGCAGGTCAAGCACAAACTGCAGGTCACCGCCGAGGACATCCGCGTCGAGGCGCAGCAGAAACTCATGGAATACTCCACCACCCACCACGCCAAGGCCCAGAACGACATGGCCCTCAACGCCGGCAGCAAAATCGACATCAAGGCCGCCATGGTGAAGGTGAACTAATGCATAAAGAAGGCCGCTTGGTGGCCGCAATTCAACCCTATTCGTATGCCTGACTCTTACGTTTGTGCCGGTGCTGTGATGAAGTGCACCTTCGGGTCGATGCCCGCCCGGCTTGTGGTGCTCCCCGACCGCACCGTGTGGCTGGCAGGACAACTGATGGCCAACATCATGGACTACCAGCCCCTCGCCAACATCCCCAGTTTCGGCCCTTGCCAAACGGTGACCTACCCGCCCACCGGCACGGCCACCTCCGAAGCCATGGGCACCCTCACGCCCATGCCCTGCATTCCGGGCACCACCGGCCCTTGGATTCCCGGCAAAACCGACTATCTGGTGCAGAACGCCCCCGCGCTACTCAAGAGTTGCAAATGCATGTGCCAGTGGGGCGGAGTGATCACCATCGAGCAAGACGGCCAAGTGGCCGAAGGCACGCAGTATGTGAACAAAGAGAGCAAGCAGCGATTCAACAAATAACACCCCCACAATCGCCGCCTGCCACAAACACCATTCACCGCCATGGCAAACGTCATCGACGCCAACGTCCCCAATACCTCGGAGCAAGACAAGCGCCAGTCGATAACCATCGACCTGTATTTTGGCATCTTCTTCGACGGCACCAACAACAACAAAGTGCAGTCGATGATGGGGCAATTCTATCGGAGGGAACAAATCTACAAAAAACACGCCAAGGACTTGAAGAAGCACGGCATCAACAGCTTCGAGGCTTTCCTCACGCTCGACCGCAACCAGGCGGGCGACCTCATGACCGGCGACGAGAAGAAGATTTTCACCGTCTCGGAGCTTGACCGGATCTACGGCTCTGCCACGACGGCCGACGCTTCGTTCGACAAGACCACCGTGGCCGACAACGACGACTACAACTGGTCGTCGCTCTCGCAGGACACCCGGATACAAGAAAGCGACGGCTTTTTCAAGAAAATCGGCAAAGGTGAATTAAGCAAGCGGCTCGACCAGATGGCCGACCCCACCCAGAAACGGGGATTCTTCGAACAGAGTCTCATGCCTGGACGTAAAAGCGGCATGTTCTCGTTCGCACAAGGAGCCAACTACACCAACCCCGCCATTCTGAGCAGCATCTACAAAACTTCGACCAAGCAAGACGAGCAGCAAGACGGCGACAAGCGGGAGTTCCATCATCAGCTCTACATCGAAGGCAGCGGGTCGGACACGGTCATGACCACCACCGGCCGGCTAGGCGAAATGAAAAGCGAAGTGTGGGGGCTGGGATTCGGCGCCGGAGGCACCGGCGTGACAGCAAAATGCCGCCGAATAGCAGGCAGAATCAAAACCATCTGCGAGAAGTACCAGACGCAGGCGGGTGTCGAAGAAATCCACGTCCACTTCGACATCTACGGGTTCAGCCGTGGCGCCACCTCGGCACGCGTGCTCACCTATGCCATCAATCCCGACCAGGCCTACCAAATCAGCAAAGCCGACTTCGAGATGATCACCGGCAGCGCCAAGTTCCTTCCCGTGCACAAAGAGGACTCAAACTCCAAAATCATCGACAAGAACGTGCGCACATTGGGCATCTTCGACACCGTGGCTTCGATCGGGGTGCTCCGAGACCCGCTCAACATCGTCGTTTCCGAAACCATCAAGTTGAAAGACGAAGACGAGTTCAAGAAGTGGAAAAAGTCCATCTACCACGACTGCAATGTGGACGACTTCGGACTGTATGCCACCGAAAAGGCCGACGCCGTGCTGCATCTGTGCGCTCTCGACGAGAACCGCGTCAACTTCTCGCTGGTCGACATACAGAACTCACTGGGCAACGGCACCGAGATATTCATGCCCGGGTGCCATGCCGACATCGGTGGTGGTTGTGGTTTCGGTCTCGACAATTTCAAGATCATCAACTGCGAAGCCACGGCCAACAGCGGTGAGGTGCTGGCCAACATGGTCGAGAAAATCAAACTGGCCGTCGAAATCGGCACCGAAACCTACAAGGCCGTGAAATCGGCCATGACAATGGTAGAGTCGGTCAAGGACGTTGTCGAGGGAATCGAAGCATCCACATCGGTTGCCGGGGCGCTGGTGGGCATTCCCTCCGCACTGGCCGCGACCGTGAAGACCTACGACAGCGCGAAAGGCATCATCGACCACAGCAACACGGCCGCACACCGCCTCTGCGACATGCTCATCCAGACCAACGACGAAGTGCCCGACGATATCAAGAACGCCGGTGGCTCTAAAAGCGACGTCGCTAAAGATGGAGACGCAAAAGGCGGCGACTCCGGCGGGCATTTACTCAAAAATCTGCTCGGCGACTCCCGGGAAATCGCCGAGGGGGTCAAAGAAGTCATGGGCACCTACAAGTCGGGAAAATCGGCCTACGAGAATGTGTCGGAGTTCATCGATCAAGCCGACGACATCGATTCGGCAAGCGACGTGGTCGACCTCTTCAAAAAGGGCAAAGAGGCCGTTTCCGACACTGTCGACACCATCAAGGGAGCCATGAAGGCAGGCGAATCGTGCAAGAAAATGGGCGAGGGCATCGGCCACGCCATTGAGCACATCAAGCAACGCATCAACGACCCGAACGCAACCGTCATAGGCGACATCAACGAAGGCGTGAGCGACCTGCTCGACGACATGAAGCAGTCGCTCGACAAGTCGCTCGACACCTGCAAGGCCATCGGCGACCTCTTCACCGAAGAGAAGAAGCCTTTCCTGGTCGAGCCCATCAGGAAGGATGTGGTCTTTTACAATTACTACCCATGCGCCGACAAGACCAGCACCAGCACGCTGCTGCTGCCAGTGAACGTCGACAGCATGAATGCGCTGGGATGGATTGGCGACCACACCGCCCCCACCGAGGAAAAAACCTGGAACGGACGGGCCAAACAAGAGGTCATCGACCGGGGCGAAACCATCATCATCAACAAAACCAAGATTTTCGGCAACTGGGAGCGTGAGAACATCGGTCTCTACAAGTATGCCGCCCCCGGCTACAGCAATCTGCCGCTGAAACTCATGCAGCAGTGGGCCTGCATGAAGGCCGCCCAAGCGTTCGACGAAATCCCGCCGCAGTTCTCTACGATTCCAAACGATCTGCAGAGCTTCTACGAGTCGCTCAAAGGCAAAGTCATGTCCACCGGACGGCACTTCTGCGTGCCAAAATACGATGCCGAATACCGCCGACTGAGATGCAAATACCTGCACTTCTCCATGAACGAGCAAATGGCAAGTGCAGCCGACAACGAACTCGTCAACGGGCCGTCGTTCATCTTCGACAAAGAGAAGGCCATCATCGCACGGCGCATTTACAAGGGCGAAAAGTCGAGCGACACGGCAGGAAACGGCGATTTCAAGCCCAAGAAATCGGCCTACATGTTCGACTACAACGAGGACCCCTCGCCCATCAGTTGCCACGTGAGCGGAGCCGACATCGCCGAGAAAAAGCCCGAACCCGAGGTCACACCAGCCACCGAAGCCGACCCCACCGCCCCGCAGATTCACGACGGCATGTTCAAGGACTCCGGAATCGTGGGCGTCAGCAATCGCAAATAAGCCTCTCATCAAAACGCTTAACCGATGGCAAAAACGTACAACATTCTTGTTTCGGGCTCGGCTCCGGAATTGTGGCCGGCCGACACCTTTTTTGCCCTGCTCTGGTATAAGCCCGACGAGGCGCTGGAGGTGCCGAAGAGGTATCCTTACAGAGGCGCGTGGGGCGAAATCATCTCCTCCCATCTGCTTGAGCAGGAGCTGTTTCCCATGCCACGGCGGCTCGACATGGTGTGGCTTTCGATTGTGGAGCGGCAGTTCTACAGCCTTGAGGCCGACCTGCCCACGGAACGCATGGAGGAATTGTGGCAACTCTCCGACCCCGACACCGGCGAGCCGCTGTTCACCCACATCGTGGTGGGCATGGCGCCCTACGGACAGGTGGCCCTGTGGCTGCGGGGAGCCAACAAAGCTGTGCTCGTGTGCTGGCTGCAGGGCGAGCCTGCCGAGGTCGACATGGCCCGCTTCATGCCCGGCAACCCCACCACGACGCTCGACGAGAACTGCGACTTCTACATCAACAACGACACCCGCGTGTGCCACAACCTGCGCCTGAACGGCCTGCCGCCCCGCAACCTGTTCGACCGGCTCATGGCGCAGTACTGCTACCGCCTGATGCCCCTTTTCGAGCATTGGCGGCCCGACGGCGACCCACGCTGGCAGCCACACACCGCCACCGACGACGACGCGCCCCACGAGCTCGACCACCTGCACATCGCCTGCACCGACGGCACCCTGCACCGCCTGCACGACGACACGCTCACGCGCCACCACATGGCCGGCATGCCCGAGCGCATCGCCGTGGCCTGGCACAACCTAAGCAGCGAGTGGACCGCCTACTTCTGGCTCGACGCCGAGCTCCTCGCGCCCATCTTCGCCAGAATCTACGGTGCCCACCGCGATTCGCGCGTCGACCTGCTGCTGCACTTCGACCCCGACAAGCACCACTACGAACTCGCACTCATGCGCTACGGACTCCAGCAACCCGTGCTCATCGACGAAGAGTGCTTCCAGCTCATCGTGTTCAAAAACCAGTTCGAGCACCACCGCAGCGCCAACTACCGCCAGCCCAGTGGAGCCTGGGTATGGTGAACTTCACTCTCATCTCCAAAACACCGACGAACATGAAACCAACGCTCACCCTGCTCACCCTGCTCGCGGCCTCCGCCCTGCTCGCGCCCGCCGCCAGCGCCCAAAGCCAGCCCGCCACCAACTGCGGCTGCCAATGCACTTGCCAAACGTGCAACTGCCCCAAGCCCGAAAAGGAAAACGCCAAGCCCGACAAACAGAAAAAAGGGAAAGGCTACGAAAACTCGGTGGGCTACCAGAAAGGGGAAGAAACCAACCTGCGAATCAAGAACCGCCAGGCGTCCGATTCGCTAATCGACGCCATGAATGTGAGCTACGGCGACCAATACAAGACGTGGAGGGAACGCTACCCGCTCGACGACGAAATCAGCGTGGCGGAAACGCAAGACGAGCTCATGGAGCGCATCGCCGAGTCGGAATGGCACTTCCAGCCCGCCAGCGTCGACACCTGCACCAGCAGGCCGGCAGTGGTGTTCTTCAGAATCAACAAAAACGTCGACGGCACCATCGACACGCCCGAGCTGTGCATCCGCTTCTGGACCGACTCCATCACAATGCCCAACGAATGCCTAGTGCTGCAAATCGACTACCTGCCCATCATGGCCGCGGCCGACGAGCAGCCCAACAGTTATCGCATAGACTTCGACAAAGGCCGGTCGAAAACCTTGCCCGACAGCAACGGGAAATACCGCACCGAGATCACCCGCCGGCTCACGGGCCCGGACGACCGCATGCTCTTCTCGGCGCTGGCCAACTGCTCCGACGCCTGGCTCTACACCGACCACTACAACCCCCTGGAGCCCGACAACGAGCAGCACGCCATCAAGCTCTCCGGCGACGAGCAGACCGACTTCTACTACATGCACCAGCTGTTCTACCTCAAAGGCGGACGCATCCAGTAGGCCCCCATCGCGAGCACCAACCACACGATTAATCAATAACAACTTTTAAATAGCATCATTATGATTGACAATATGTCTGACCTGCACGAAGGTGACTTCATCATCCGGCTCACCATCGACGGAAGCGAGTACGAAGAAGTGGAAATCAAAATCCAAGACCCCTACAAGTCGCTCCGCGAACAAGTGGAAAGCATCGTCAACGTGTTTGAGCTGCCCAAAATGGACGGCGGCGGCAACCCCGTGCAGTATCTGCTCGGGCTCGATGACGACGACCTCACCATCCTCGACTACGAGGACGAGTATGGCCGCGAGCTCATCCTCGAGGACTACAACGTGCTCTCGGGCGACCTGCTCCACCTGATTTCGGTGCCCATCGCCGGCTGACGCGCCACGAGCCGCCCCGGGTGCGCTCCCGCCACGCCGGCGGGAGCCGACCCACGGCGCACGCCCCCTCCGCACCACCTTGTCAAACCACCTATTCGACAACAAACACCCCATCCTGACAATATGAACGAAGCACTCAAGCGTTTCAACCAGAAAGAGCTCTCGGGCCGCGACATGCGCCTGTGGCAAGAATGGTTCGCCCTCGACGAGCTGTGCACAAAGCGCCGCGCCGCCAACCCGCGCCAGCCGAGCATCAGCTACATCGTGCGGCGCAAGAACGTGGTGGGCCTGCCCACCGAATACGAAATACGCTACCGCGTGCGCTCCATTGTGGGCGTGGCCGACGGCCCAGCACCGCGAAAGCCCATCTTCGGCGACCTGCACAAGATGAGCATCGTGCTGCCCAACAACTATCCCTCGGCCGACGGCAACCCCATCTTCACCTTCATCAGCGACATCTGGCACCCCAACATCCGTTCGTCGGGTAGTTTCAAGGGCCACGTGTGCCTCACCATCAAGGAGATGGGCGTACTCGCCTCGCTGCGCGACCTCGTGCTACGCGTGGAGATGTATCTCAAGTACAAACTCTACCACGCGCAGAACACCTACCCCTATCCCGAAGACCAGGGTGTGGCCGAGTGGGTGCGCGACGAGGCCGAGCCCAACGGATGGGTGCGCTTCGCGCAGAAGGACGCCGACGACGACCAGCCCGCGCAGCAGCCGCCCGCGCCACCCTCAGCACCCACCGACCCCACACCCGACAAACCCAACAAAAAAACCTTCACGATATGAAACCAATCTGCACCCACTCCATAGCGGCACTGCTGTGCCTGTGCTCGATGGCCCCACTGGCCAGCGCGCAAGGCTCCTACTCCACAACCCTGAGCGACAACAAGCTCTCGCACACGTTCGATTGCAAAGATTTTGAACTCGTGATTCAGGGCGAGCCTTATGACGACGGCGACGGCGGAGGACTCATGCTCTCGCTGGTCATGAACAACCAAAGCCCCGACTATTTCACCCTAGTCGTCTTCAACGACAGTTTCGACTACATCGACAAGGTGAAAAAATTCAAGAACCCCAAAATCAAGTTCGACAACGAAAAAGCCGACATCGTCAAGCGCTTCACCAAAAAGAAGAAAGAAGAGCGCGAACCACTAGACTACGCCTGGTTTGTGGCCTCTGCGGCAAACAGCAAGAGCAAGGCCTTCAATAGCGAGGTGGCCGTGGTTCGCAGCAAAGAGTCGCTGCAATTCGCGCGCATCGCCGTGCCATATGGCACTTCCTGCAATTTCCATCTGCCCGCCTACCTCAGCGACAAGAGCAGCGAGAAAGAGGTGAAAATCAGCCACTGGGCCGCCAACGACTTCAAAATCACCGTCGAAGGCTCCGCCCAGCCCGACACCGAGCTGCAGGACATCGAGAGCCAATTCGCCGGCTTGGGCATCGACCCGCAGAAGCCCATGTTCTGCGTGGGCAAGAATCACTCCCCATCGCTTGAGAACCAGAAAGCGGGCGTCATCTCGCAGCTCACCATCCTGAAAAGCCGCGCCGAAACGCTCAGGAACCGCTACGCCCCGCAGACCAAGCGATGGACCGCCGCCAACGACCTGATCCAGCGCATCGGCACCTCGATCGACCTTGTCAACGGCGACGACCTCCACTACACTTGCAAAAAATGCCGAATAAAGCCGCCAAAGCCTGAGCAGAAGCACAATTGCAAGTATTGCGGACACGCGGTCAGAGACCTGCAAAGCCTGGCCACGAAAGTCTCCAACTCCGGCAGCGCCACCCGAGCACAAAAGAACCAAGCGACCGAAATGCTGAAATGTGCCAAGCATCACAAAGACAACGTGCAAAAAGCGCAAGAGTATTACAACACCATCGTGGGCGGCCACAAGCCATGCAGCTACTGCAACTACTCGCAGGCCCAATTCAACCAGAAAATCGCCAGCCTGGCCATGAAGGGCAAGCAAGCGAAAGCCGAAGCCAACAAACTGCTTGAATGCGCCAAGGCTCACGGCAAGGCAGGGAAGACATTCATGAAATATTACAACAGCATCAAATGATGAAACGCATCTCAGTCATCGGGCTTGCCGTGCTGTGGGCCGCCCTGGCGCTGGCCACCCAGACTCCCGAAAAAAAAGAGACTCTCGTCACCACCGACGGCGACCAGGTGGAGGTCTACTACACAGTCGAGCGCTCGGGGCAGGAGATGATGGTGCAATTCACCCGCAACCCCTACATCAAAAGCAGGGGACACAGCCATGCAAAAATAGCTGAGAAGGAACTCGGACTCGCTTTCTTCACTTCGCAGAAACTCAGCAAGGATGAAAAAATCGACTGGAACGGCCACGACCTCGAGACTTTCTCCTCCAACAACGCCACGGTGACAAGTGCCACCGACGGCTATTGCGAAATCTGGCAATACAACACCATGACATTTTCCCTGGCTGGCAACGAGAACCCCAGCGTGAGCCTGCCCGTCTTCTTGGTGCACAACAAGGGTTCCCACAAGCACAAAATCATCGCCAAGTTCTCGCAGCCGCTCACCATCGACCTCACGCCGCCTGCTCCACAGCCCAAGGCCAAGCGCACCGACAATCAAACCGGCAATGCGCAGGCCAACGCCAAAGGCAGCGGCACTTCGACCACCGAAGAGGTGGTCGAAGAGCGCGTCGTTGAGGGAGGAGAAGGCGTACCCCTGCCGGGCGACAACGGCAACGCTGGTGTCGATGTCCAAAGCCTGATTGCCAAAATGGAAGCCTGCCTGTCGCTCTCCGGCGACCAGCTCAACGACGAAGCATCGAAACTCTTTGTCGAACTCGCCGGCGCAAAACCCTACGCCACGCCCGAGCAGTTGGAGAAAATCAACCAGATCGAGAGCCAGGTCAACGCCAAGAAGAATGCCGCAGCCCTCAAATTGGCCGCCGACAAGGCCGAGGCTGAAGCTCAAGCCCAAAAACAGCACGAAGACGACCAAAAACGCCTGGAGGACGAAAAGAAGAAGACCTGGTGGATGTTCGGCCTGGGCGGACTGCTGGCCGTGCTGCTCTTCGTGGGCAACCAGGTGATGCAGAGCCTGCGCAACCGCGCACAGGCCCGCTCGATGCAGGAACTGCAGGACCGCGCCATGCAGCAGGCCGAGAACAAGGTGACCCACGCCGCACGGCGTGCCGTAGACCGGAAAGTGCACCAAGCCGAGCGAGCGGCCGAAAACGCCGTGCGTGGCAAAATGGACCAGGCCGGACAAGCCGCGCGAAACGCCTTCAGGCGCGGACGCGGCAACGACCAGCCCGCCGAACCCGCGACCGGCCACGCCGACACGCCCGAAACGCCCGAAACGACAGCCGAGACTGCTGCACAGCGAAAGGCCAACCGAGCCAACGAGTCGCTGCAGGACAAAGCGCGGCGGGCCGCTCAAGGAGCGCGAATCAAGAAGAACCGCGACAAAGACGGCACCATCTCCATCTGACAGCAACAAACCAACCACCCCTCACTTCGATAATCTCAATCTTATGAATAGATATATCCTTTTAAGCCTTCTGCTCCTGTGTTTATCCATAGCGGGCCACGCCGCCGACAGGCAACTCATCTCTCGAGCCAGCGGCGTCGATCTCTACGCCGAGTTGACGCCAACAGGAAGAGACTTCAAGAACTTTACGGTCAAGAACACCACCGCCGATGTCATCAACGTTTACAGAAACGGCAAGCATGTGGCAAGCATCAGTAAAAACTCGGAGAAAAGCTTCGCCACTGCAAGAGAAATCCGATTCAGTTTCAAAGGCGATGATGACAACATCAGGCTTCTGTACAACAGCGGCATCCGTGATAAAAAAGCCTCAGAACTCGCCTCGCGGTTGAAGGGTACACCGGCACCTCCGCCACAAACGAAGACACCCGAACCCACCCCGCCCACCGAGCCGGTTGTCGTCAACCCTGTCACCACAAACAAAACCGAAAAGCCATCCGAGCCCGAGAAACCCGCCGTGGCCGACAACAGCAAGCGCAAAGACAACGACAAGCGCGAGCGGGAGAATACCAGAGAAACACCGACTGTCACCGACAATCAACCCATGCGCGAGTCCATCCCGCTTGAGCAAATCAAGTCCGACTTCGCCACCCACCTCGCCACCCTGCCCTTCTACAACGCCGACGACATCGCCGAGCAGCAGGCCTACATCGACCGCCTTGTGGGCGAATTCGCCGGCATGAGCGACGGCCAGAAGCAGCAATACGTGCTGGCCAACAATATCAAAGCCTACATCGAGCAGGAACGCGAAACGCTCCAGAAGCAAAGCGACGGATGCGACCAGATGATCGACGACTTCCTGGGCCGGTACAGCAAAGGCGACATCGCCGACATGAGCGCGACGCGCGACGAACTGCGCAACCTGGTCATACCACACCTCGACCGGCGCAACGACCAACTGCAGAAGCTCAGCCAGATGGCCAATGTGGAATACAAGCCCGTCGAACCACCCACAAAGGGGAGCAACTGGCCCGCGCTGCTCGCCATGCTCGCCGTGCTGGCCCTGCTGGCCGGCGGGGCCTACTGGATCTACCGCAACAAGGGCCAGGGGCGCAACCGCCGGCCCGCCACGCCCACATCGGCTCCCGCCACGGGCGGCCCCACGGCGCCGGCCGCAACCGGCCGACAGACAGCAGGCGGTGGCGCCGACGGCATCGTGGTGCGCCGACGCACCACCTCGGTGCTCAAGCGGCAGGACATCAGCGACGTGGAGGGCAACGACAGCTACCTCTGCATCGAGACCGCCGACATGTGTCCCGACTCGGCCGTGCGCCGCATCTACATCAAGAACACCTGCGTCAAGGAAATCTACAACATGTATGCCGAAGACCTCCGCAACCCCGCCAACCCCAAGGAAGACGGCTGCATGGTGCTCGGACGATGGGTGCTCGACGGACAGAGCGACAAGTTCGACGTCACCCTCGAGCAGGTGGTCATGCCCGGCGACGATGCCGTCTTTGCCGAATATGAGCTGAACTTCGGCGGGAAAATCAAGCTCAGCGTCAACGAGAAGCTGCGCCGTCTGCGCCGCGAGAGCGGGCTGCAGTACGACCTCACCTGCTGGGTGCACTCACACCCGGGCCTGGGCGTGTTCTTCTCCAGCAGCGACAACAACGTGCACAACCAGCTCAAGCACCCCACACAGCCCTATTTCCTCACCGCCATGGTGGTCGACATCCTCACGCCCGACCAGACCACGGGCATCTTCACCTTCAAGCGCGACGGCACGGTCACCGCTCAGGGCGACCTGCAGCGCATGTACTCGCTCGAGGAGCTCTACCAGTGGGCCATTGCCAGCGAGCGCAGCGCCTTCAACCCGCAGGACTACTTCAACGCACTCACGGGCTGCCACTCGCGCCGCGACGAGTGCCGCGGTGTGGAACTGAGCAACGGCACGGTGATCGACATCACGCAGCTCACCGCCGCGCCCACCACCGGACTGGTGGGTTACGTGCAGGGATACACGCGCACCAAGGGCGACCTGGCCGAATATGTGGCCGACCGCGTGACCAGCGAGCGCACCCTGGCCGGAAAGGAACTCGTGGGATGCCTGGTGGTGGACAGCCACCGCAGCCTGCCCTCCATCCGGCGCACCGTGGCCGACGAGCTGGCCAAGCTGCACTTCGTGCTCTTCTACTCCACCAGCACCGACGAGCTCACCGCCATTCCGGTGCACGGCGGAGAACTGTGCAGCGACGAGAACTATTATGGTGTAAACAAATTAGAAGACTTAAAGATATGGACAAGACGAAAAAGATGATGCGCCTCTGCCTGGCGGCATGGCTGCTGCTGTGCCTGGCGCTGCCCCTGCAGGCGCAGCAAGTGAAACAAATCCAGTTCTGCGGCAAAACCACCATTGCTGCCGCGCAGAAGCCCGACAGCATCGCCCTGCACGTGAAGCTGCTCGACGCCAGCGGCAACCCCATTCGCGGCATCGCGCCCAACGAGCTGCGCGACAAGCTCTACCTCTTCGAAGACGCGGTCGACATCAACGACTTTGAGCACCGCATCGACTCCAAAAACATCACCGTCAAGGCGGTGGGAAAGGGCGGCGGACAGCGCATCGGCGAAGACTACACCTTCCTGGTGCTGGTCGACCTCAACATCCCCGACAAGGATAAAATCTACACCGCCATCGAGGAACTCGTGAATTCGGCCCCCGAGGGATGTGTGTACCTGGCCTTCTACGGCGACGCCGTCACTTCCAGCGAAGTGGTGACCAAGGCCACACTGCCGGCCTTCAAGGAAAAGCTCAACAAGCCCAGCAGCGAGAACTACTTCTACAGCGGCATGCTGGCCAAGCTGCTCGAATTCGAGACGGCCACCCTCAGCGACAGCCTCAAGCTCGAGAGCGGCTACACCAAGAACGCCGCCATTGCCGACCGTGCCGCCAAGAACCCGGGCAAAAACTTCCTCTTCGTGATTGCCAACGGAAGCCAGTATCCCGTGCTTGAGGACTACGCCGACTTCCTGAAAATCCGCGACTACAAGTTCTCGGCCGCCGCGCCCAGAGTCTACGCCTTCCTCTACAACACCGGCGAGGTGAACGACATGATGCGCGAGTCGCTCGTGTTTGTGTCAAAACCCAAGGACTCCGACGGGCAGGTGGTGGACGAGCGCCGCGTGGGCAAGTTCTTCTCCACCACCGACATGAACCAGGCCATGGCCGACTTCCAGCAGACGGTCGACGACGCCGCCTACGACTACGACATCATCTACGCCGTGCAGGCCAACAAGGTGTACAACGGCAACACTGTGCGCTACCTGGCCTCGTGGGAGGGCAACGACATCGGCAGCGGCGAGATGACCATCGGCACCAGCGAGAACCCCTTCCCGCCCGAAGACAACGACGGCGGCAGCACCGTGATGAAATACCTCATGGCCCTGCTCGTGGCCCTGCTCACCTTCGCCTTCTTCTTCATCGTGGCCAAAATCATCATTCCGCTCGTCAAGCAGAAGTCGTTTGCCGTGAAATACTACAAACCCTACGTGCCCAAGCCGGGCGTGAACCGCATCATATGCCGCTACTGCGCGCAAGACATCCTGCCCGGACAGAAGGTGGTGCAGAAGTGCAACCACCTGATGCACATCCACTGCTGGCAGCAGAACGGCTTCCACTGCACCGACTACGGGCAGAGCTGCAAAACCGGCATCCAACCCCACGTGGACTGGAACTTGATGTTCACCCGCGAGTCGATGCGCGACGTGAGCCAGACGCTGGCCGGCATCGTGGCGGCGCTGGTGAGCTGGGTGGTGTACGAGCTCATTGGCCGCGGCAACCTGTTCGCGCCGATGGCCAAGCGGATTGTGGGCGCCGCCCTCGACGGCTCCAGCCCCGTGTGGAACGAGTGCGTCACCAAGGTGGCCGCGTTTCTGGCCATAGGACTGCTGCTGGGATTTTTCCTCTCGTTCATCTTCCGCTACAACGACGAGTACCGGCAGAAGAACGCCCTGATTGTGCTCAAAATCGTGGGCCTGTCGCTGCTCTCGGCGCTGATAGGCATGGCGGCCTTCGCCCTGGGCGGATGGCTGTTCAGCCTGTGGGTGGGCGCGCTCAACGGCACCGTGATTCCCTGGTACTGCTCGCTGCCCGCCTACCTGCTCTTCTCGGTGTGCTTCTCGCTCAGCCTGTGCATAGGCAGCTCCATCCCTCTGAAGAGCGCGCTGCTCGGCGGACTCGCTGCAGCCGTGATCGGATTCATCGTGCTCATGTTCTCGGGATTCTCCAGCTCGCAGAGCCCCTGGATGACCATGCTGCTCAACTTCATCATCTACGGCGGCGGGCTCGGAGCCTCGATTGCCACCGTGCGCATGATGGCCGAGCGCTACTTCCTCGTCATCCAGAACGGCTCCAAGCAGGGCACCGAGATTCCCATTCACAAGTGGATGAACGCCACCGGTGGCGGACGCATGGTGACCATAGGCATGATTGGCGACTGCGAAATCCAGATGAACTGGGAGGTGAGCAACAAGGTGGCCAAGGAGCACGCGCAGCTCTACATCGAGCAGACGCGCAAGTTGCCCATAATCAAGCCGCTGGCCACCGGCGTGATGTTCAACCAGCGCAACGAGCTGCCAGTTAATGGCGAGCATGTGCTCGCCAACGGCGACTCCTTCCAGATTGGCGACACCGTGTTCCTTTACATCGAAAAAGACTGACGCATTATGGCCGACGAACGTAAATATGAATGGGGCGAGGGGGTCTACACCCTGCTCTCGTGGTTCAAGCAGGACCGCGTGAAGAACGCCCACGTGCTTGTAGCCGGCGCCGGAGCGCTGGGCAACGAGGTGGTGAAGAACCTGGCCCTCTTCGGCGTGGGGCACATCACCGTGGTCGACTTCGACCGCATCGAGGTGTCGAACCTCACGCGCTCGGTGCTCTTCCGCGAGCAGGACGCCTTCAGCCATGCCTACAAGGCGCAGGTGGTGGCCGAGCGCGCCATGGAAATCAACCCGCAAATCCGCGTCGACGCCATCGTGGGCAATCTGTTCTCGGAGGTGGGGTTCGGAATCTACCGCCGCGCCGATGTGGTGATTGGCTGCCTCGACAGCCGGCTGGCGCGCTACCAGCTCAACCGCCTGTGCATGCGCGCCGGGAAGACCTGGGTGGACGGCAGCATCGAGAACCTGACCGGCGTGGTGCGCGTCTACGCGCCCGGGGTGAACTGCTACGAATGCGGACTCTCGCGCGAGGAGTTCAACCACATCATGCTGCGCACGGGCTGCGCCGACGTGGTGCGCACACAGTCCAGCGCCGGACGGGTGGCCACCACGCCCGTGAGCGCATCCATCATCGGTGCCATGCAGGTGCAGGAGGCACTCAAGGTGATCCACCAGGAGTCCGGCGAGCCCACACCGTTCAAATCGCTCACCGGCAAGATGCTCCGCTACGAGGGCATGAACTGCACCACCAAGGTCTACAACTTCGCCTCCTGGAAGAGCAACTGCCCGGCACACCGGCGCTGGGAGCCCGTGCGCGAGTGCCCCAGGCTCAAAGCCTCGCTCACCGTGACCCGCGCGCTCGATGTGCTCCGGCAGGAACTCGGCGTCAAGGCGGTGGAAATCAACATGTGCAACAACAAGTTTATCGACTTCATCGCCTGCGACAACCCCGAGCGCGAATTCCGCGTGATGATCCCCGAGTCGCGACTCGACCACCACATCAGTTCCGACCGCGAGCTGCGGCAGCTCAGCTACCGCACGCTCTTCCACAAGCACTTCTACGAGAACCTCGACTACGACTTCCCCTACGGCGACCTCACGCTGCAGCAAGTGGGCATCCCGCCCCTCGACGTGCTGCAGGTGACCACCGACCGCGGGCAGTTCTTCGTCGAGCTCACCGGCGACCTGACGTAGCCGCCGTCAACCCACCCCTCGCCCCATGAAGCATTTGCCCGACGACATCAACGCCGAACTGCTGCTGACCCACGACTGCGGGATGCGGCTGCAGGTGCGCCACACCAGCACCCACCAGCGCAACGCCACCGGCGACGTGGCGGCCATCGAGCACGACCCCCACGACCCGCAGGCCGCCACGCTGCTCCTGGCGCGCGCCAGCCTCTACGACGCGCTGCCCGAATACATGTTCCACACCGTGGACCGCTTTGCCGGCCTCGACGAGTCGCGCGACGAGAACGCCTTCACCAACGAGGTAGACCGTCAGAAGCTGGAAGTGGAGCACGCGCTGCAATTCTTCGCGCCCTTCGACGCCCTGCTCCTGCTGCTGCGCACCGACATCAGGCAGCGCATCGAGCGGCACACCCGCCACGGCAACACCGTGCTCCAGCACATCATCGGCGACCGGCTCACCGACGAGCAACGCGCCAACCGCTTCATAGCCGCGCTGCTGCCCTTCCTGCCCGCCTGCCGACGCATACGCGGCAACCGCACGCTGCTCACGCTCATGCTCCGCAAGGTGCTCGCCGACGAGGGACTCACCCTGCGCGTCGACCAGCGCACGCTCACCCACCACGACCCCGAGCCGCGCTACCCGTGCAGCATGGGCGACGCGCTCGACGAGTGCTTCGCCGGCAACGACTTCGACTACTCCGCCACCGTGTTCTCCATCCACTACTGGAGCGACGACCTCTGCGACGAGCATTTTCTCGACACCGTCGACGAGCTCGAGCGCATGCGACAATTCGTGCAGGACTGGTTCCTGGGCATCGAGCAGCAGCTCGTGTTCGACATCTGGACCGACGGCGCGCCCGCCGTCAGGCTCAACGACACCGAACGCCACAATTTCCTGGCCTACAACACCAACCTTTGAGCCTGTGTCAGCCTCGCCGCGGCACCCCCTGCATCCGCATCACGAATTTAAAAAAACATCTCCGATATGCCTAAAACAATCAACTGGAAAAAGGGCATGCGGCTCAGCGAAGAGATTTTCCGCCACGCCGACGCCCACACCGCCGCCCACATCGGCCAAGCCCTGGCGCTGGCCGCCGCCGGACGCTTCGGTCTCTTTCCCGGCCTGCGACCCTTCAAGGTGAGCGTGAACATCAGCACCGACTTCGCCGAGGTCGAGAGCATGGAGTGCCTGGGCCTGACGCGCGGCGGCCACCTTGTGGAGGTGAGCTGGGACTCGCGCTTCACCAGCAACTTCGACACCCGCGTGCCGCTGCCGAAAGAAGATTCCGGTCAGCCCTATCTGCTCACCATCGCCGTGCCCGACGGCGAGTTGCGTCCCACCAACGACGGCTGCTGCGAACCCGCCTACCGGCTGCAGCTCCAGCGGGCCGACTCCGCGCTGCCCGGCAACGCGCTGCCCGTGGCGCGGCTGGTGCACAACGTGTCGTGGCAGGTCGACGACATCGACTTCGTGCCTCCGTGCCTGTTCGTGTCGTCGCACCCCGCCTTCGTGCAGCTGCTCGAGCAGTTGCTCAACCAGCTCGCCGCCATCGAGAGAAGCGCCCTGGCTCAGCTCGACAGCGCCGGACGCGACGTGATTGCCCTGCTGCTGCCGCACTTGCGGACGCTGCGCATCACCGCCGACAAGCAGCGCGACACCCTCACACCCATGCAACTGCTGGGACTCGTGCAGCAATGCGTGGGCACCTTCGTGGGCGCATGCCAGGTGAGCCACCACATCGCGCTCAGTGAGGCCGGCGACTGGCTCAACTATGCCTACGCCCCCTATTCGGAGCAGAACGTGCGGCAACTCATCATCCAGGGACTGAGCCTGTGCGCCGCCATCGCCGAGCGCATCGACGCCTTCCCGGCCGCCGAGCCCGCGCCCCAGCCTGCTCCGCCGCGCCGTCCTGAGCCCAAGCCCGCGCCCACGCCACCACCGGCAAAACCCGACAGCATCCGCATCCTCACCGTCTGACGCCCATTCGTTGACAATGACCTACCTCAGCACCCCCCTGGGCTACGTGGAGCGCACCTACCTCTCCACCGAGCTGCACCGCAACGTGACCGAAGTCGTGCAGCCGCTAGAGCTGAAACGTGAGCTGCGCGACACCGTGGCCGTGGTCGACAACATGGTCGAACTCGTTGTCTTCACCCCGCGCGGCGGATTTGCCGCCGACCCCGACTTCGGGTTCGAGTACTGGAGCCACGAGTTCTCCAACGTCAGCCACCGCGACTTCAACAACGGGCAGCAGTGCAGCATCAACGACGAAATCACCCGCCAGCAGTGCCAGCAGAGCGTGACCAACAGCCTGCGCGCCTACGCACCCATGCTGCTCGACGTGAACACCAGCATCGAACTCGCCGTGCCCGTGGCCAGCAAGCGCTACCGAAGGGTGAACTCGAAATACATGGTCAACGTGGTGGTCACCGGGCGCATCAAGGACGGCATCGACAGCCTCGACTACCGGAAGGTGGTCACCTTCATGGTCGAGCCCACGCTCAAACGACGTTCCAACGCATAGAACCCGCAATCATGGACATTGAACTAGAAAAACGCCTCAACGAAGCCCTCGAGCAGGCCCGACAGCTCACCGGCGGGCAACCCGCCGACTACAGCCAGCTCGACCCCGTGCAGCGCATGATGCTCGTGGCCCTGCTTCACGAGTGCCAGAAAATCAGCGACTTTGCCGACGGTGCCAGCGAGCGCATCGCCCAGCGCTTTGCCGACGACTTCGTCCCCCGGCAGAGCATCGAGGCCATGCCCGCCATCGCCCTGGTCGAGGCCAAGGTGAAGCAGCGCCCGGGCAACGAGCTGGTGACACTGGGCGCCGACACCACCTTCAAGACCAAGGCCGACCCCAAGCATACACCCGCCCTGCCGGCGCTCAACTTCGCCCCCATCTTCGCCACGCAGCTCGTGGCCCACACCGACCTCTACACCCTGGGCAAGCGCTGCCTGCGGCACCAGGGCGAGGTGATCGACATCGACATGCCCAACGCGAGCCAGCTCTACGTGGGCATCACCACCACCGCCGAAGTGGAGTGCCTGCGCGGACTGAGCCTGCTGGTGCGCGGCACGCGCGGTGTGGCCCCGGCGCGCATCGTGGTGGGCAGCGGAAAGCAGCAGCTCGCTTTCGCCACCATGCAACGCCTCGAGGACATCGACATGCTCGAACCCTTCGACGCCCAGCAGGCCTCCGGACGGTTCTTTGCCTACGTCGAGGCCTGGAAAGAGCAGCTGCTCGACATGAACAACGCCTGCCTGCTCTACATCACCGACCCGGTCACCGACCGCGACCTGTTCAAGCCCAGGCCCTATCCCCACGCCTTTGAGCACTGGCTCGAGAGCCACCAGCTCGACCACTTCAAGGGCAACTCGCTCTGGCTCCGGCTCGACTTCCCCGAGGGCTTCGACGTGCCCGACGCCTGCCGCGTGGAGCTCAACGTGGTGCCCGTCGCCAATGTGGACCTGAACACGGTCACGCTCACCCCCTCGGCACCCATCGCCAAGCTGCAGAAGCACGACGACGCCTTCTTCCTCAACGTGGTGGAGCAGAGCAACGACGCCCAGCGGCAAGGATTCCCCGCCAACGACCGCGACTTCATCGTGCGCGACTTCGACGCCGCCGTCTACAACAACGGCGACCTGTTCCGCGACGTGCGCATGCTCTACAACCGCTTCGTCGACGACTACTACGCCTTTATCGACTACAATGGCATCAAGGACGGCGAGACCATTCGCTCGCTGCGCTCCACCATCACCGCGCTCGGAAAGGCCGTCAAAGGCACCAACCGGCGCTACAACTACGACAGCGGCACCTTCGCCATGAAGAACATCGCTGTCGAAGACGCCACCAACAGCGGCTCGAGCTCGGTGCGCGTGGCCTTCCTCACCACACAGGGAGCCGCCGCCAACGCCATCGAGGCCGGCATGCTCATGGAGTGCCAGCACAACGCCTCGCTCGAGCGCAGCGCCGAAGTGGTGGTGGGAGCCATGGGCGGACGCGACAAGGCCTCGCCCGACCAGCGCTACGAGCTGCTGCGCTACCACACCCTGACCGCCGACCGGCTGTTCACCCGCATGGACATCGACGCCTTCCTGCGCAAGGAAATCATGGCCTACTTCGGGCGCGAGGAGTTCAAGCGCATCTTCGTGAAAATCAACGTCGCCGGTGCCGAGGGAGGACAAGGGCTGCAACGCGGGCTCTACATCGACATCGAGTTCAAAGACCGCAAGAACTTCGACCAGGCCACACGCATCTCACTCGACACCCTGCTCCAGCAGCGCATCGACCGCAAATCGTGCCTGACCATGCCCGTGGCCGTGAAACTTGTCAACCTCGACGACACCAACCCCTGACGTTTCCACCCACACCCCCCCACACCATGGACATCAAAGTTTCAAACCACAACAAATTCGACACGCGCGTCAAGGAGGTGCAGTACAAGCTCAACACCATCAGCGGCGTGCGCAACCTGAACTGGCCTTCGCTGACCCCCGACGGCATCTACGGCAAGAAGACCGCCGCGGTGATCAAGCTGTTCGTGAGCTGGAACCGGCAAGCGTCGCTCACCAGCGACGGCATGGGGCTGCCCGTGCTCTCCGACACGGTGATACGGGAGGTGGACCGCGCCTACCGCAACCTGCCCTCCATGTGCGCCGCGCCAAAGATCCTGAAGCGCTCCGCGCCCACCGCCACCCCCGCCGACCCCAAAGCCTACCAGCAGATGCTCACCGCCGAGCCGGCCTACACCGGCAGCACCACCATTCTGCCTGGTTGGCTCACCACCTACATCATCGACCCCACAAAGGACCTCATCATAGGCGTGGTCAGCGAACTCAAACTCCTGCGCGACCTGCGCACCAAGAGTCCCAACGATGTCATCAAATGGTACACCGTGCGCATCAACCCCAAGATGGAAGCCATCAAGACGAGCTTCCAGAAATGGCAGGCATTGGCTGCCGAAGAGACGGTCTACGCCAACGGCGTCCAGCACATGCACCAGGAGCGGGCCCTCAAGGGTGTGCACACCCGCAAGGTGAACGAGGCGCTGCCCGTCGGCAAGCGATTCGAGACCTGGCTCTCGAAGTACGATTTCCAGAAAAAAGTCGACAACTTCATGAAGACCAAGGCTGGCTCTATTGCCAAAGGCCTCGCCAAGCCCGTCAAGTGGATATGGATACTCAAAGACGTGATTGGCGACCTGTGCATCCTGGCCTACCTGCTGCTCACCGGCCAGCCTATCGACAACGTGTGGTGGTCGCGGTTCGAGACCAACCTCGCCGCTCTGGCCGACGCGCTGATTGGAGGACTGCTGGCCGAGCTCGTCGTGCTCGGACTCGTGGCGGCGGGCGTCCTCGCCGGACCGGCAACCATCGTGGCTGCAATCGTCGGCATCGTCGTGGCCATCATCTTCGGACTCTTGTGCGACCACTTCGACTTCTCGCCAGCCAAGTTCTTCGCCAATCTCATCGCCAAGGCTATCGTCAACCTGTTCTCGAAAATCGAGCCCACCATCACCCGCGGCTGCGAGCTCTACGCCATCGCCATGCAGGGCAACCATGCCATCAAGTGACATCTTTCCCCAACCACGCCCACCTTCAACCACATCCATCATGAAACATCGCTTGCTCCTTGCGGCCCTGTGCGCCCTGACAACGGTCTTCGCCTGCCGGGCGGGATACAACGACGACGCTTGGGCCTACATCTACATGTATCAGAACGCGGCCTTGCAGACGGAGTACAAATACGGCGTTCCCGCCTCCATCACCCTGGCGCAAGGCATCCTCGAGAGCGGCTGCGGCAAGAGCCTGCTCACCCGCCGGTCCAACAACCACTTCGGCATCAAGGGCGTGGGGCCGGCCGGCTCGGCCAAGGCCAAGGACGACGAGCCCGGGCTGAGCACATTCAAGGCCTACCATAACGCGATGGAGTCGTACGAAGACCACGCACGCCTGCTGAGCCGCAGCTCGCAGCGCTACGGCAAGTTGCACAACTACAGCCGGTGGGACTACCGCAGCTGGGCCTTCGGCATCAAAGCCTGCGGCTATGCCACCGCCCCCGACTATGCCGAGTCGCTCATCGGCATCATTGAGCGATTCCAACTCTACAAAATCAACAACGGGCGCAAGCTGCAAGGAGGCAGCGACCGCCGTGTGGTGGTGCGCCGCATCATTCGCCGCACCACCATCGTCAACAACGACAACGGACTCGTGCACACCGACAGCGTGCCCGAATTCGAAGACGAAGACCTCGTCACGCTCAACGACGACCAAATCACCGCCGAGGAGCAGCGGCTCGACCACGCCGTTGAGAACTACAAGCTCATCGAGAACGGCGTGCCCTGCATCGTGCTCATGCCCGGACGCACGCTTGGCGACGTATGCCGCGACTACGACATCAGCGACAAGAAGCTGCTCTTCCGCTTCAACGAGGTCAAGGGAGAGAACCAGTTAACCGAGGGCGACATCGTGTATCTCGACACGAAGCGCGACAAATATGAAGGTGCCCGCAACAGCTACACCGCCCGCCCGGGCGACACGCTGCACAGCATCTCGCAGCTCTTCGGCATCAAGGTGAAAAAACTTGCCGGGCTCAACGGGCTCAAAGACACCTCCACCCGTCCGCGCCCCGGCACACTCATCCACCTCAACTGACGCGCCTCCCCGCGGCGGCCTCGACGCCCTTTTAACGCATTCATCACCAATTCAATTCATGCTGAACCTTTATCCTGGCGACCTCTTCGACGGGCACTACCGTCTGCTCGATGCACTCAGCACCGACGGCGGCACCGCCGACGTGTGGCTCGCCATCGACCTCAACACCGTCGACGTGTCGCCGTACGACGACGACGCCCTCTCCGAGCGCACTCCGAGCGAAATCGAGCAAACCGGACTCAAAGTGGCCATTAAAATCTACCGGCCAAAGAACGCGCTCGACATCGAAGGCGAACAGCGATTCCGCGAAGAATTCAAAATCGTGTTCAACTGCCACCACGGCAACCTGATTCAGCCCACCCACTACGACATCTGGCAGGGCACGCCCTACCTGGTGCTCCCCTTCTGCGCCCACGGCTCCACCGAGCTGCTCGTGGGCAACCTGACGGGCGACCACATCTGGAAGTATATCGAGGACGTGGCTGCCGGACTGGCCTATCTGCACGCCCGGCGGCCGCCCATCGTGCATCAGGACATCAAGCCCGCCAACGTGCTGGTGACCGACGACTTCGACTACGCCATCACCGACTTCGGCATCAGTTCCGAACTCGGGCACCGCGACCTGTTCGACTTTTCGAGCGGCACCCTGGCCTATATGGCCCCCGAGCGCTTCGTCGAGGACAACGTGCCGCAGCCCGCCAGCGACATCTACTCGTTCGGGGCCACGCTCTACGAGCTCATCACCGGCCACATCCCCTATGGCGAGAACGGCGGCAGCTCGCAGCCCGACGGACGCGTGATGCTCAACTACGGCGACCGACCCGTGGCGGCCGATGTCAAGCGGCTCATTGCCGCCTGCCTCGACAAGGACCCCGCGCAGCGCCCCACGGCCGACCTCATCGTGCAGGCCGCCCGCGCGCGCACCTTCCCGCTGCACACCAAGCGCAACCGCGCCATCAAGTGGGGCATGGCCAGCCTCGCCGCCGTGGTCCTGGCTGCTGGAATCGGCCTGTTAGCCTGGCACAAGGGCAAGCACAGTGCAGCCGACGGTGCCGGGCAAGAAGCCTCCGCCAACCCGCAGGTGCTGCTCGACCAGGCCATCGCCGCGGCACGCAGCGACAGGCCCGCCGACATCGAGCAGGCATTCCGCCAAATCGACACCATCGCTCAAAGCTACCACTTCGTGCCCGCCTACTACGAAATCGCGCGCACCTATGGCATGGTGTTCGTGCAAGACTCGGCGCGCTACAACCGCCTCAAACGGGCACTGGGCGTGGAACTGGGCAACATCAACGCCCGCAACACCCTGGCGAAGCTCAAGGCTAGCGCGGGCGACATCGGCGACTTTGACCGCGACATCCCCAAGTCGATCGAACACAACACCAAGGCCAACAACGCCTGCCTCACCATCCTGAGCATCAACGACCCCGCCTACGCCCGGCAGATGCTCGACGCAGCCTGGATGCTGGGCTGCTACAACATGTTCTGCACCAACGACAAGGCCGAAGCCGTGAAATACTTCCGGCTGGCCAAGCAGCACGCCATCACCGTGGGCGACAAGTCCACCGCCTCGCTGGCCGACAACTACATCCAAGTCATCGAGCATTACCTGTAGACCTCCGCCAAACCGCATCCCCCTCATGAAAATCCTTATCTCAGCACTCACCCACACGGGGTGTGCGCGTCCTAACAACGAGGACGCGGTGGCCGTGTGCACCGACGTGGCCACCCACCACTGGCTGCACGGCGACACGCAGGACTCCGACGGCTACCACACACTCGGACAGATGATGGTGATTGTGGCCGACGGTCTGGGCGGCCAGAACGCCGGCGAGGTGGCTTCGCAGAAGGCCATCGACACCTTCGAGCAACTGCTGCAGCCCGCTGCCGACACCGGCGGCAACGAGGCCGTGCAAGGCGCGCTGGCCTCCATCATCGAGCAGGCCGACGACACCATCTTCCACCACGCCCAGGAGCGCCCCGAGACACAGGGCATGGGCACCACCGTGGTGGCCTGCTGGCTGCTGCCACAGGTGGCACACCTGGCCTGGTGCGGCGACAGCCGGTGCTACCACTTCAGCCCCGGCCGCGGACTCAGGCAGGTGACCCACGACCACTCCTACGTGCAGCAACTCATCGACAAGGGCGAAATCACCCGCCGCAAAGCCTTCCACCACCCCGACAACCACATCATCACCCGCGGCTGCGGCGACATCGACTGCCCCAGCGACCCCGACTTTGCCGATGTGGCCCTGCAGCCGGGCGACATGCTCATGATGTGCAGCGACGGCCTGTTCGGATGCTGCTACGACGCCGAAATCGAGCTGCTGCTCTATCGCCACTACACCCACCCCACCGCCTGCCGCAACGCACTGCTGCAAGCCGCCCTCGACGCCGGAGCACCCGACAACGTCACCGTGGCCATCGTCAGCTGCATCGGCGACGACGATGACAAGCCCAAAGCCTCGCTCGCACTGCGATGTCGGCACCTGGCCAAGCGTGTCTCCTTTGCCTTTATGCGAATGTGCGGTCTGCTATGAGCCCACGATACGCACTCCATTTCCTACAACAATATACTCCTTACTTAACTTATGAACCGAATCAGCATCAAGCACCTGCTGGCCGTGAGCCTCACTTTGGCCTTGGCCACTACAGCCGCTGCCTACACCGTGGAATGGGCCATCCTGCCGCAAGACATGCGGCTTCACTTTCTGCGGCCAGGCTATTATATATTCACCTACAACGACGAGCCCTTATCAGGCATATTCAATGCAAATGGCGAACTCATCTTCAGCAGCACTGGCGACAATTATCCGGCTTATCTCGGCGACGATATCACATACTTAGTGACCGACCGAAACGCCGGGCATGAAATCATCGGCCTGCTCAATCGCCAACAACAACTGGTCCGAGTGCCGCCAGGACTCTTCATGAAGGGCGATTACTTCACCGACGGCGACATCATTTCGGTGCAAGACAAATCGGGGCGAGTGGGATATATGGACCTGAACGGCAAGATGGTTGTGAATTGCCAATTCCTCGATGGCAAGCCTTTCCGCGACGGATTCGCACTAGTCACCGACTACGATGGAACGATGAAGTATATCCACAAAGACTGGGACAAAACCCACAAAGCACTCAAAATAAGCGGAGGAGAAATCACCCAAGGCAAGCAGTTTCTGCATGGCTACACCTACGTATTGCAGAAGGGAAAATGGCAGCGCATCGACTCATTAGGGAAAAAACGCCCGCATCCGTCGCACTTGAACTACGACAGCGATGCTTCCTGTTTCGACGAACGCTACATACACGGATATGAGAAAGACCAGAATCCCGAAAAATACGAAAGCAAAATCATCGCCAATCCCGGCAACATCCAGATTGACCATTCGGCCGAAGGCCTGATTGGATACAAAATCGATGGCAACCTTTTCATCCCTTACCAGTTCAGCAAATTCGATTTCCAGTTCTACAATAAGGATGCCTTTAATTCCACCGCGCAAAACTTCGACGGCGACTATGTGGTGGTGGCGCAGCACATCGCCGACGACTATACCCTCATGGGCCTGCTTCACAAAATCGATGGCGACTTCACCCCCCTGGCCGCCGACTCGGTGCTGCACCGGGGCAGCCACGACATCTTCAAAGCCTCGTTCAACTACCCCACCACGCTCGACGCTTCGAAACTGCGCGTCATGATCATCGGTGCCAATGACGAACCGGTGCCGGCAACCAGCCAAGAGTTCAATGCCGACGGCGTGTGCCACTTCACCTACCAGCCCACGGCCGACGAGTTGGCCACCAGCGGCGAGGACCTCGAACTCACCTATCAGGTCTATGCCGACCACGACCTGCTGCTCTGGGAAGACGTGCGAGTGGTGAATGTGGTCGATGCCAAGAAAATCACCGTCAGCGGCATTCATCAGGCGCGCACCACCGCCAGCGGCAAGCAGCGCGTGTGGACCAACGTCAACAACCCCGACGGCAACGCCTCGCTCACGGCCACATTCTCCATCACCGACATGCAAGGCAACGAACTGGGCACCACCACCCAGACCGTGCCTCCTGGCACCAACAAGCGGCTAGCACTCAGCATTCCAGTCGGCCGAAGCTTCAAAGCACTCGCAACGGTCACTCTGAGCAACAGCCAGTCGCCCACCACGCGCGAACTCACCATGACCCCTTACAACCCCAAACTCAAGGAACACACCAAGAAGCGCCACGTCGAGCAAAACGCCGACAACAAAATGGGTGCCAAAGAGTTCAGAGAACTTTTCGACATCAAAAAGTAACCGTCACACCATCAACCATGCTCACCCCCCTGAAACCTGGCGACATCTTTGCAGGACACTACCGGCTCCTCAAGCCGCTGAGCACCGCCGGTGCCAGCGCCGACGTGTGGCTCGCCGCCGACCTCAACACCATCGACACCCCCATCGAGGGCCGCGACAACCTCGGCGAGGCCAAGCCCGACGAGACGACGGCCATGCAGGTTGCCATCAAAATCTACCGGCCACAGAACGCACTCGACATCGAGGGCGAACAGCGATTCCGCGACGAGTTCAAAATCGTATACAACTGCCACCACAGCAACCTCATCCAGCCCACCCACTTCGACATCACCGGCGAGACACCCTACCTCGTCATGCCCTACTGCAGCCGGGGGTCAAGCGAGACGCTCGCCGGCCGCCTCACAGCCGCCGACGACATCTGGAAATACGTAGGCGATGTGGCGGCCGGACTGGCCTACCTCCACGCCATGGAGCCGCCCATCGTGCATCAGGACATCAAGCCCGCCAACGTGCTCATCGACGACAGCGGCAACTACGCCATCACCGACTTCGGCATCAGCGTGACGCGCGACCGCTACCAGCAGCACGACTTCAGCGGCACACGAGCCTACATGCCCCCCGAACGCTTCGACAACGACAAGCCGCAGCCCGCCAGCGACATCTATGCCTTCGGCATCACGCTCTTCGAGCTCATCACCGGTCAAGTGCCCTTCGGCGAGAGCGGCGGACAGCAGCAGCCCGACGGCGAGGTGAAGCTCAACTTCATAGGCCGCGATGTGCCCGCCAGCATAGCCAAACTCATCGCCGCCTGCCTGAACCGCGACCCGGCGCGCCGACCCACCGCCGAGCAACTCGTGCTTGCCGCCCAGCAGCACGTCTTCCCGCCCAAACCCAGCCGCACTCGCCTGTGGGCCACCCTGGCCATCGCCGCCGTGGTGGTGGCAGCAGCAGCCATCGCGCTGCTCGCACACCGAGGCAACACCACCTCCGTTGCCGAACCCGTCGACACCGTGGCCCTCTTCCAACGCGCCCTCCAGCTGGCATCAAGCCACGACCCCGTGCAGGCGCACGACGGCATGAAGATGATGGACTCCGTGGCGCGAATGTTCAACTACATCCCCGCCTACTACGAAATTGCACGCACCTATGGCGTAGATTACACCAAAGACTCCGATATCTACAACCCCCGCAAGCGCACACTCGGCATCGCCATGGGCAACGAAAACGCAAGGAAAAACCTCGCCCGGCTCGGACTGCCCACCGACATCGCCGCCACCTTCCCGGCATCGGACAACAACATCACGCGGGCCAACGACGCCTTGATGAAAATTTTGGAAATCGGCGACAAGCTGACCGCCTTGGGCACCAACGACTCCACGCTGCTGACCCATATGACGCAAGCCGCCCAGGAATTGGCCCGATACCGGCTGCTCTGCTTCTCCAACGATGCCGAAGCGCTCGAATTCTTCAAGCGCGCACGCAATCTGGCACAGCACTCCCACGACACCACAACGGCCAAGAATGCCGAAGCATTCATCCAACTCATTGAAAGCAAAAACACCAGTTTGCCGAAATAAGCGAACCGGCCAACTTCAACCCTTGCCACCAGCGAATAGTAGAAGAACATCGCTGCTATCGCAATCAATCTTTATTAAGGTGGGTTCTATAAATTGCTTGCGCCGAATTGGGCTTGATTGCTGAACAGGTTTTGGCTCAAGCTGCGCGAAGCAGTAGCGGGCTACGGTTCAAGCAGTTGAGACAAAAGATGCCAGCAAGCAACCCAAGGCGGCCAAAACCATTCATTACATTTCAGCAATTTATAGAACCCACCTATAGTATACACTTGACCCTTTGAGCCGCCTTGACTAAAAAGACACCTTGATGCCCATCCGCTTTTGTAATCCACAACATCACCGCGTGGGGGATGTGAATTTATTCCAGATGTAAATCAACTTTTTTAAGAACTCCTTTTTCGACACTTATTTATCAACCGACTAACTCCGTCAACGGGGTGAAACAGCAAACAAATCTTCTGATGACCGACCGATATAACTCCAAGTTTCATTTCCTAGCCCGTGTGGCCGCGCTGCTGGCCATGCTGGCTGCCTGCGCGCCTGCGCAGGCCCACACCGTGGAGTGGGCCATCCCGCCCACACAGTACTACGGACTGCAATTCTTCCGTCACGGCCTCTACATCTTCAACGACGACTCGATGCGCTACGCCGGCATCGTCGACGCGCAGGGCAACGAGCTTTATCGCGGCGAGCGCGTGAGCTTCGGCGTCCAGTACCTGGGGCAGGGCGTGAGCGCCATCATCGACATCTCCACGCAGATGGGGAAGGAAATACGCGCGCTCCTGTTCGACGACGGGCACCGCGTGGTCAACTTCCCGCGGGGATATTTCATCAAGACGCCCTACATCACCGAAGGTACCCTGTGTGTGCAGAACGAGCAGGGACGCATCGGCTACATCGACATCGACGGGCGCGTGGTGGTGCAGTGCCAGTTCGGCTGGGCCACACCCTTCCGCGACGGGCTCGCTCTCGTGCGCACCGACGACGGCGAGTGGCTCTACATCACCCGCGACTGGGACACCACCCACACCCCCCTCAAGGTGGAAGGCGGCAAAATCACCGAAGCCTGCTCGTTCTCGAATGGGCACACCTTTGTCAAGAACAAGAACGGCTGGGTGAAAATCGGCACCGACGGCCGGGTGATCAAGGAGAAACGCCCCAAGAACATGCTGCCCAACACGCGCGACTACAGCGAAGACGCCATCCGCACCATCGAAATCACCGAAGACCCCTCCAAGCGCTCGATAACCGCCAAACCCGAGCCCGGCCCCATCAAGCGACACTACGCCCCGGGCGACACCCTGGTCGGCTATTCCTGCCAGGAACAGGTGTTTGTGCCCGCGCAGTTCTGGCTCAACAACGACACCGAGGACTTCGACGGCGACTACTGCGTGGTGATGCTGCCGCGCAACCCGCGCAGCGCCCAGGGACTGCTGCACCGACTGGACGGCAACTTTGAGCACATCGCCGCCACCGACACCATCGAATTCATGGTCAACGCCAGCGGCGACACCACCATCACCGCCCTCGAGGTGGAATGCGCCTATCCCACCACGCTGCGCAGCGACTCGCTGCACTTCAGGCTGCTCACCCCCACCGGCGAGCGCATCGACTCGCTCGACCAGCACTTTGCCGGCGGCACCGCACGCTTCGCCTATCAGCCCACACCGGCCGACGTGCAGCCAGCCGACGGCAAGGCCGCCGGATTCACCTATCAGGTTGTGGCCGACTGCAACCTGCTGCTGTGGCAGCACACCGTGACCCCCGCCATCGTCGAGGCCACCCCGCCACGCGACACCATGGCCGAGATCGACATCCTCGAGCCCACCGAAAACCGCGTGAGCGCCACCATCGCCAACCCCGAGAGCGGCGACACGCTCGTGGCAAGCCTTGCCGTGAATGCCGATGGACTCAACCTGAACGTCAGCGTGGCCACCATCGAGCCTGGTCAGGAAACCACGCTCACCACCAGTGTCGACGGACTCACCACCGCCATCGATGGCACTGCCATCCTCACCATGAGCAACGGGCAGGAAATCGAGCGGCCCGTGAGGCTGCTCCCGCCCGCCGCGCAGCCAAAATCCACCCAACACCACCACAAGCCCAAACCGCAACCCAAACCGCAACCCAAGCCGCAGCCCAAACCGCAGCCCAAGCCGGATATTCTGCCCAAGCGCTGACCGCCAACCAACAAACGCGCACCGTTTTTTTCACAATCCAATATTTTTTGCTATCTTTGCCGCAAGAACATAAAGGAACTGTGCTATGGTTAGAAAACGACGTACATATATCAGCTTCGACTGGGCTTTGAAGCGGTTGCTGCGCGACAAGGCCAACTTCGATGTGCTCGAGGGTTTCCTGTCGACACTGCTCAACCAAACAATCACCATCAACACTGTGCTAGAGAGTGAGAGCAACCGCGACCACGAGAACAGCAAACAGAACCGCGTCGACTTGCTGGCCACCAACGAGCACGGCGAACTGTTTCTCATCGAAGTGCAGGGCGAAAACGAGTATGCCTACTTCCAGCGCATGCTCTTCGGCGCCTCGCGGCTGGTGACCGAGTATATCGAAAAGGGCGACAACTACGAGAACATCAAGAAAGTATACTCAATCAACATCGTCTACTTTGCGCTGCGCCAAGCCGGCGACGTGGTCTATCACGGCAAGACCGAATTCCGTGGCATCCACAACAACGAGTTGCTGCAACTCTCGCCTTTCCAGCGGCAGCAGTTCAACGTCAACGAGATTCACGAGCTCTATCCCGAATATTACATTCTGAAGGTGAACGACTTCGACCACTGGTCGAAGACCCCGCTCGACCAGTGGCTCTACTTTCTGGCCAACTCCGAGATTCCCGACGACGCCGACGCGCCGGGCTTGCAGGCGGCGCGCCGCAAGCTCGATTTTTCGCGCATGAGCCGCGAGGAAAGTCTGGCCTACGACTTCTACTGGATGGACCGCCACTCTATCAGCAACCAGATATTCACCGCCCGTGGCGAGGGGAAAATGGAAGGCATCGCCGAGGGCATTGCCAAAGGACGCGCCGAGGGCATTGCCGAGGGACGCGCCGAAATCCAGCATGAGATGGTCTTGAACATGGCTCACAATGGCTTGACCCCGCAGCAAATCGCTCAATTCACCGACATTCCGCTCGACGAGGTCAACCAAATCATCGCGGCCAATCAGCAGCCCCCAGCGGCCCACTGAGCCCGAACTCCCTACACAGAACAGCAAAATACATCGCCCCGCAGGTCTGAGACCTGCGGGGCGATGTGGTGATGTTCGGCTCTCGCTCTTGCGGGATGCGTCAGTCGGCTAGCAGGGCGTCGTCGACGAGGTTGGGCATGGTGACTTGCAGGCCCGGGGTGCGCTCCATCTCGCGGCGGATGGCGTCCATCGAGCCGGCGTTGCGGGCCCACGAGCGGCGGGCGATGCCGTTGTTCACGTCCCAGAGCAGCATCTGGCGGATGCGGCGGTCGGCGTCGTCGCTGCCGTCGATCACCATGCCGAAGCCGCCGTTGATGACTTCGCCCCAGCCCACGCCGCCGCCGTTGTGCAGGCTCACCCATGTGGCACCACGGAAGGCGTCGCCAATCACGTTGTGCACGGCCATGTCGGCGCAGAACTGGCTGCCGTCGTAGATGTTGCTCGTCTCGCGGAAGGGCGAGTCGGTGCCGCTCACGTCGTGGTGGTCGCGGCCCAGCACGACGGGCTTGCTGATTTCGCCGCGGCGGATGGCGTCGTTGAACGCCAGAGCGATGCGCGTGCGGCCCTCGCAGTCGGCATAGAGGATGCGGGCCTGCGAACCCACCACCAGGTGGTTCTTGCCAGCCTCGCGAATCCAGTGCAGGTTGTCGGCCAGCTGACCCTTGATGTCGGGCGTGACGGTGTTCATCATGTCGGCGAGCACCTCGGCGGCCAGACGGTCGGTCACCTCCAGGTCGTGGGCGTCGCACGACGTGCACACCCAGCGGAACGGGCCGAAGCCGTAGTCGAAGAACATCGGGCCCATGATGTCCTGCACGTAGCTCGGATAGCGGAAGTGGGTGGCATCCTTCATGATGTCGGCGCCGGCGCGGCTGGCCATGAGCATGAAGGCGTTGCCATAGTCGAAGAAGTACATTCCACCGGCCGTGAGGCGGTTGATGGCGGCCACCTGGCGGCGCAGCGATTCGAACACGCACTCCTTGAAGCGGTCGGGCTCTTCGGCCATCATGCGCTTCGACTCCTCGAGGCTGTAGCCCACGGGGTAGTAGCCACCGGCGTAGGGGTTGTGGAGCGACGTCTGGTCGCTGCCCAGGTCCACGTGGATGCCCTCGTCGGCGAGGCGCTCCCACAGGTCCACCACATTGCCCACATAGGCCATCGACACCACGCGACGCTCGTCGACAGCCTTGCGGATGGCCGGGATGAGCTCGTCGAGGTTCTCGTGAAGCTCGTCCACCCAGCCCTGGTCGTAGCGCTTGCGGGCGGCCAGCGGGTTGATTTCGGCCGTCACGCTCACCACGCCGGCAATGTTGCCGGCCTTGGGCTGCGCGCCGCTCATGCCGCCCAGTCCGGCGGTCACGAACAGCGGGATGCGCTTCTCGCGCTCGTCGCCCATCACCTTGCGGGCGGCGTTGAGCACGGTGATGGTGGTGCCGTGCACGATGCCCTGCGGGCCGATGTACATGTAGGAGCCGGCCGTCATCTGGCCATACTGGCTCACACCCAGGGCGTTCATGCGCTCCCAGTCGTCGGGCTTGCTGTAGTTGGGAATCACCATGCCGTTGGTCACCACCACGCGGGGCGCGTCCTTATGCGAGGGGAACAGACCCAGCGGGTGGCCGCTGTACATCACCAGCGTCTGCTCGTCGGTCATCTCGCTCAGATAGCGCATCGCCAGGCGGTATTGCGCCCAGTTCTGGAACACGGCGCCGTTGCCGCCATAGGTGATGAGCTCGTGCGGATGCTGAGCCACAGCCTTGTCGAGGTTGTTCTGAATCATCATCATGATGGCCGCGGCCTGGCGCGAGCGGTGGGGATAGTCGTCGATGGGACGCGCCTTCATCTCGTAGCGCGGGCGCAGGCGGTACATGTAGATGCGGCCATAAGTCTCCAGCTCGTGGCGGAACTCCGGCAGCAGCGTGGCGTGGTGCTTGGCGGGGAAGTAGCGCAGCGCATTGCGCAGCGCCAGTTTCTTCTCCTCGGGTGTCAGAATGTCCTTGCGCTTGGGCGCATGGTTGATTTCGGAGTCGTAGGGCATCGGTTCGGGCAGCACATCGGGGATCCCGGCCCGGATGTCGGCCATGAATTCTTCTCTTGTCATTATTGTTCAGGTTTAATGCTAAAAGTTCGCGGTCAAAGGTTTTCGCGTGCAAAGTTACTGCAATCCGAGCGCAATGCAAAGAAAATGGCCAACAAAAAACTTGTTTTTTGCTTGGACAACTTTTATTTGCATTGCCGAGGAGCCACGTAACTTCGCGCGAAGCGCAACGTTACTGCAATCCGAGCGCAATGCATAGAAAATGGCCAACAAAAAACTGTTTTTTGCTTGGACAACTTTTCTGCGGGTGGACTGTGGCTGGCGGAGAGTCAGGAGTGCAGCAGTTGCTCGATCACCTGGGGGTAGTGACGGTACTCGAGTTGGTGGATGCGGGCCTCGAGGCTTTCGGGCGTGTCGCCGGGCAGCACGGGGCAGGTGAACTGCGCCACGATGGGGCCGGCGTCGACCTGGGCGGTGACTTGGTGGATGGTGATGCCGCTCTCGCGCTCGCCGGCCTTGATGACGGCCTCGTGCACGTTGCCGCCCCACATGCCGTCGCCGCCATATTTGGGCAGCAGCGAGGGGTGGATGTTGATGATTCGGCCTGCAAAGGCGGTGAGCAGCGGGTCGCGCACCACGGCCAGGAAGCCTGCCAGCACCACGAGGTCGACGCCTGCTTCGGTGAGGCGGCGCGCGACAGCGGCGGGGTGCTGCCATTCCTGTTTGGGGTAGTATTCCACCTCGATGCCCAGCGGGCGCAGGCGGTCGACCACGGCAGCGGCGCGGCGGTTGGTGATCACGGCGGCCACCTCGACGGTGGTGCTCTGCGCAAAGTGGCGCACGATGTTCTCGGCATTGGTGCCCGAACCGGAGGCAAATATGGCGATTCGTTTCATCATATCGGTGTGGGGGTTGGAAGGTCAGAAGGTCTGCATGTCCACGAGGTGCTTGTAGGAGCCGCCACGGGCCATGAGCTGGTCGTGGGTGCCGCGCTCCACGATGCGTCCGTCTTGCATCACGCAGATGAGGTCGGCGTTTTTGATGGTTGACAGGCGGTGGGCGATCACCAGCGTGGTGCGCCCCTCCATGAGGTGGTTGAGGGCCTCCTGCACCAGGTGTTCGCTCTCGGTGTCGAGGGCACTGGTGGCCTCGTCGAGGATGAGGATGGGGGGATTCTTGAGGATGGCGCGGGCTATGCTGACTCGCTGCCGCTGGCCGCCCGAGAGCTTGCACCCGCGGTCGCCGATGTTGGTGTCGAAGCCCTGCTCGCTGGCCATGATGAAGTCGTAGGCGTTGGCGATGCGCGCCGCCTGCTCCACCTGCTCGTGCGTGGCATGGTCAACGCCGAAGGTGATGTTGTTGTAGAAGGTGTCGTTGAACAGGATGGCCTCCTGGTTCACGTTGCCCATCAGCGCGCGCAGGTCGGCCACGGCGAGCTTGCGGATGTCGATGCCGTCGATGGCAATGGAGCCCTGCTGCACGTCGTAGAACCGTGGCAGCAGGTCGGCCAGGGTGGTTTTTCCCGAGCCGCTCTGCCCCACCAGGGCCACGGTGGCGCCGCGGGCTATGTGGAGCGTCACGCCGTCGATCACCCACGCGTCGCCGTAGCGGAAGCGCACGTCGTGGTAGGTGATGCCCTGGGTCAGGGCCGGCAGCCGCTGCGGCTGCTCGGGGTCGCGGATGGGGTTGTCGGCATTCAGGATTTTGTCGATGCGCTGCATCGAGGCCATGCCGCGCTGAATGGCGTAGCTCGCCTTCGAGAGGTCTTTGGCCGGATTGATGATGTTGTAGAAGATCACCATGTAGTAGATGAACTTGGGCGCCGTGATGGCGCTGGTTCCGCTCAGGATGAGCGTGCCTCCAAACCAGAGCACGATGGCGATGGTGGCCGTGCCCAGGAACTCGCTCATGGGGTGCGCCAGCTCGTAGCGCCGGTTCATGCGGGTCACGATGGAGCGGTAGCGCTCATTCTCGCCCTCGAAGCGCCGGCGCACCTTGCCCTCGGCGTTGAACGCCTTGACGATGCGCAGGCCGCCGATGGTTTCCTCGATGTTGCTCAGCATCACGCCCCACTGGTTCTGGCCTTCGAGCGACACGCGCTTGAGGCACTTACCCACGGCCCCCATGATGCCTCCAGCCACCGGCAGCAGAACGAGCACGAACACCGTCAGCTGCCAGCTCACGGCAATCATCATGCCCAGGCAGGCGATGATCATGATGGGATTTTTGAACATCATGTCGAGCGACGACATGATGCTGTTCTCCACCTCGGTCACGTCGCCGCTCATGCGCGCCATCACGTCGCCCTTGCGCTCGTTGCTGAAAAAGCCGATGGGCAGCGACACTATTTTGGCGTAGATCTGGTTGCGGATGTCGCGCACCACGCCGGTGCGGATAGGAATCATGAAGAAGGCGCTCATGTAGGCGCTGCCCGTCTTCAGCCCCGTCATCACCACCAGAGCCAGGGCGATGGCGGCCAGGGCCGTCGACTGCCCGTAGCGCTCGATGATGCACTGCACGTAGTAGTAGAAATTGTTGGTCACCACGGTGTCCACCTTGCCGCTGCCCCAGGGCATGAAGGCGTAGGTCTGCGTGTTGAGCCCGAAGAGCATCTCCAGAATGGGGATGATCAGGGCAAACGAGAAGAGCGTGAGCACCGCAGCCAGCGCGTTGAAGAGCACGTTGAGCGCCAGGTAGCGCTTGTAGGGGGGCACAAATCGCGCCAGCAATCGGAAGAATCCTTTCATCAATACCCGAATTTTTTGTGCAAAGGTAGTGCAAAGCGGGCGAATAAGCAAAACTGTTTTGATTTTTCCTGCCCGCCGCCCGACAACGTCAGCGCCCGACAATAGTATTCACTGTTATAGTAACCGTCGTTACTATTCAGGCGTGTGGTCACATGTCTTCTAACGACAACGATCCGAGATGGATTGTCATTTTGGCCAGTTCGGGGGTTTGCTCCAGCATCTTACCCACTTTGGCTTGCAACACGCTTTCGCGATAGCGGCAGCTTTGCTTCTTCAACTCATAGACCCATGCCTGCTTGCCGATTGTGTCCACAACCACCAGGTCAATCTCATTGTCACCTTTCCTGTCCCACCATTTACCCACGATGTAGCGGCCTTTTTCACGGAACTTTTGGGCAAAATATCGTTCCATCATCAGTCCCGACAGACCGCTGTAGTCGCGATAAATGATGTCGCCAAGAGCTTTCAATGCATTGTTTTCGACAAGTGCCTGATACTTGTAGAAGAAGCGGAACCACAATGTGAGGAAGCAATCTTGGATGGCATATCTCCCCTTTTTGCTGTTCTTTTTAGCGAAGATGGGTAGCGACTTGGTGATGACGTGATAATAATCCTCCAGCTTCACCAAATAGCTGCCGATGTTGTTGTTGTTCAGTTCGCTCTCAATTTCGGAGCGCGTCTTCATGCCACGCGCTATGCAGGTCAGTATCGAGAAATAGGTCACATAGTCGCTGCCAAACTCCTCGATGAGGATATTTTTCCCCTCACCAATAAAAGGCGAATTTTCCCAGGTGAGAGCTGCAAGCATATCGTCGCGGCAAATGTTTCCCTTATCGAGCAGCAACGCCACATACCATGGCACACCACCAGTGATGCTGTAGAGGGCAAGTAGGTCTTCGGGGATGTAGCCAGGATTGAAATCAGCAAGAATCTGCTTCAGCACGTCGGTCGAGAATGGCTGCAGCAGCATCTTTTCGTTGGCTCGGCCAAATAAAGGTTCCTCGTAGTCCTCGAAAATCCTTTTCATCAGCGTAAACACCGAGCCGCTGATAATCAAGTTCAAACGGCTTCGGCTTTTATGCAAGTCCCAGTCACGCTGCATGTCGCTGAAAATGGATGGATTCACCTTGAGGAAATTCTGAAACTCATCAATGACCAGCGTGAAAGGGCGGTTTTCTGACAACTGGAGCAGGAACCTGAATACTTCGGCAAAAGTCTTGGGTTGTCCCAGGATGGGCGTACCGAGCTTTTGGCGTATTTCTTCCGCATAGTCCTGGCACAAAAGCGGTTCCGTTTTTTTGCTGACAAAGAAATACAGCACAACCTCGTCGCCACACCGCAGCGACAACTCCGTCTTGCCGATGCGCCGGCGTCCCATCAGCACCGTCATGCGCGCCTCTTGTTTGCTTTGCCGGAGCACTTCGCCCAGCACTTGCAGTTCGTGGTGTCGGTCATAGAATTTCATAACTCACAAAATAGTATTCCCCGTTATAGTAACGGCCATTAATTTTGCAAAGGTATGAAATAATTGAAAACCAGCAATGGATAATGGAAAATTTTTTCATGTGGGTTCTATAAATTGCTTGCGCCGAATTGGGCTTGATTGCTGAGCAGGTTTTGGCTCAAGCTGCGCCAGGCAGTAGCGGGCTACGGTTCAAGCAGTTGAGACAAAAGATGCCAGCAAGCAACCCAAGGCGGCCAAAACCATTCATTACATTTCAGCAATGTATAGAACCCACCTTCAATAATCGGCTTTTTACCGCTGGCCTCGTCGTCACCGGCGCGGAGCGGCGCTCGGCTTCACTCGGGCTGCTTGCGTGCCACCACGCGGCCGTTCACCACCTCGAAGTTGCGGTCAAACTCCTCGCGGGTGCGCTTCCAGCGGTTGTGGCTCCACAGCCAGTACTGCGGCGCGCGGCGGATGGTGGCCTCGAGCCGGCGGAAATACTCGTCGGTGATGGCATGCTCGGGCATCGAGGCGGCGTCACGGGTGATGAGCTGCAGCTCGCACTCATAGCGCCCGCGGCCCAGGCGGCGCACGTCGACGTAGAACACCGCCTGCCCGTAGCGCCGGGCGATGCGCTCCACGCCGGTGAACACCGGCGTTTCCTGGTTGAAGAAGGTGAGCCAGTGGTGGATGTTCTGCCACAGCGGCACCTGGTCGCTGATGTATCCCACCACGCTCGGGCGGCCCTCGTCCTGCGCCTGACGGATGAACCGCAGCGTGTCGCGCATGGCGATGCTCTGCGACCCCATCCGGTTGCGCACAGCAAGAAACAGGCGGTCGACCACCTCGTTCTCCAGCGGATGGTAGATGTGGCCATAGGCGCCGTCGGGGTCGTCAAAAGCCAGGCGAACCGAGGTCACCCACTCCCAATTGCCGTAGTGTCCCAGCAGCAGCGCCACGCTCTGCCCCTGCCGCATGATTTCGTTCACCTGCTCCGCACCGCGGAACAGCATGCGCTCGCGGATGTTCTTGCGGCTGATGGTGGCCATCTTCACCGACTCGGCAACCACGTCGCAAAAGTGGCGGTAGAAACCATGCTCAATCTTGCGGCGCTCGCGCTCGTCAAGCTCGGGGAAGGCCGCCGAGAGGTTGCGGCGAATCACCCTGCGGCGGTAGTGGAGCACGTGCTCCACCAGCAGGCACAGCACGTCGCTGAGCACATAGTGCACCCGCAGCGGCAGCAGCGACAGCAGCTGCCACACCACGTGCAAGGTGTGAAACGCTATGTTGTTCAACAGTCGCTTGACTTTTTGAATCATTCCAAGAGTTTAAATCCGATTCGGCGTGCAAAATTACGAAAATAATAAGTCACAGCCAAAACGCAGCGCAGCCATTTTTCTTCCGGGGGGGATTATCGAGTGATTGAGCATTCGAACATTCGAGCACTCGAGTTATCGAATAATCGATTTGGCGCTCGGCCGGCAGTAATGTTGGCTTCGCCCAAATTACGCGGCACCTCGGCAATGCAAAGCAAAAAACTTCGTCTTTTGTTTTGCATTGCGCTCGGTTTGCAGTAATTTTGCAGTTTGAAACAAAATCAAACAGCATCACAAATCAGAATGGAATACCGTCATCAAGAGATTGAGCAAAGGTGGCAGCAGTATTGGCGCGACCACAAGACGTATAAAACCGAGGTGGACCCGAGCCGCCCTAAGTTCTATGTGCTCGACATGTTCCCCTACCCTAGCGGGGCTGGGCTGCATGTGGGTCATCCGCTGGGCTACATCGCCAGCGACATCTATGCGCGCTACAAGCGCCAGCGCGGCTTCAACGTGCTGCACCCCATGGGCTACGACGCCTACGGCCTGCCGGCCGAGCAATATGCCATCCAGACCGGTCAGCACCCCGAGGTGACGACCACCGAGAACATTGCCCGCTACCGCCAGCAGCTCGACAAAATCGGGTTCTGCTACGACTGGGACCGCGAGGTGCGCACCTGCGACCCGGCCTACTACAAGTGGACGCAGTGGGCGTTCCTGAAGATGTTCAAGAGCTACTACGACACCGCCCGCCAGCAGGCGCGGCCCATCGACGAGCTGGTGGCTCACTTCGAGGCCCACGGCACCGAGGGCTGCCACGCAGCCTGTGGCGACGAGCGGCAGTTCACCGCCGAGCAGTGGCAGGCCATGACCAAGGTGGAGAAGAACGACACGCTCATGAACTACCGCATCGCCTACCGTGGCAACACCATGGTGAACTGGTGCGCCAAGCTGGGCACCGTGCTGGCCAACGACGAGGTGAGCGAGGGGGTGTCGATCCGCGGCGGCTATCCGGTGGAGCAGAAGATGATGAGCCAGTGGTGCCTGCGCGTGAGCGCCTACGCCCAGCGTCTGCTCGCCGACCTCGACACCGTGGAGTGGAGCGACTCCATCAAGGAGACACAGCGCAACTGGATAGGCCGCAGCGAGGGTGCCGAGATGCTCTTCCCCGTGGCCGGCAGCGACTTGCAGCTGCTCATCTTCACCACGCGCGCCGACACCATTTTCGGTGTCACCTTCATGGTGCTCGCCCCCGAGAGCGAGTATGTGGACCAAGTGGTGACCGCCGCCCAGCGCGAGGCCGTGGACGCCTACCTCGACGAGGTGAAGCACAAAACCGAGCGCGAGCGCATGATTGAGAAAAAGGTGAGCGGTGTGTTCACCGGCAGCTACGCCGTCAACCCCATCACCGGCAAGGAGATACCCATCTACATCAGCGACTACGTGCTGGCGGGCTACGGCACCGGGGCCATCATGGCCGTGCCGGCGCACGACAGCCGCGACTACGCCTTCGCGCGTCACTTCGACCTGCCCATCGTCCCGCTCATCGAGGGCGCCGACGTGAGCCAGGAGAGCTTCGACGCCAAAGACGGCATCATGACCAACTCGAGCAACGACCGCCTGCAGCTCAACGGGCTGACGGTGAAGGAGGCCATCGCCAAGACCAAGGCCCACATCGAGCAGACGGGCATCGGCCGCGTGAAGGTGAACTACCGCCTGCGCGACGCCATCTTCAGCCGCCAGCGCTACTGGGGCGAGCCGTTCCCCATCTGGTATGATGCCGACGGCCAGCCGCAGCCCCTCGACGAGAGCGAGCTGCCGCTGCTGCTCCCCGAGGTGGACAAGTTCCTGCCCACCGAGACCGGCGAGCCGCCGCTGGGACGAGCCAAAAACTGGGTGGCCACCAACGGCCAGCCCCTCGAGCTGTGCACCATGCCCGGATTCGCCGGCTCGAGCGCCTACTACCTGCGCTACATGGACCCGCACAACGACAAGGCACTGGTCGACAGGCAGGTGGACGAGTACTGGCGACAGGTGGACCTCTACGTGGGCGGCACCGAGCATGCCACCGGCCACCTCATCTACAGCCGCTTCTGGAACAAGTTCC